>SLIM01000054.1 GCA_007135625.1 Gammaproteobacteria bacterium | reverse complement strand
TTGAAGTCGGTGTTAAACTTCCCCTCTTTATGACGCAGCATGAGGTACTCAAAGGGATCAAAAAAGGCGTTTTTGACCTTCGCCACTTCGGGGTCGTCGGGGTACATCAGCGGCAGCTCCTGCTTGAACATGAGTACACAGGAGGGGATTAGGGCGGTGAGGTCGTAGCCCTGATCGACCAGCGCGGCGAGAATCGGGATATTGACCCGCTTCGCCTCATCGACCGTCTCCAGGTCGCCCAGCTCCAGCTTGGGCATACCGCAGCAGCGCTTTTCGTTGGCGAGCGTAACCGGGATGCCGTTGTGTTCATAAACGGCAACCAGATCTTCGCCGGGACCCGGCTCATTGCGGTTCATAAAGCAGGTGGCGAAGAGCGCGACTTTTCCCTTGGTGCGTCCTACCGCTTCGGGTTGCAGCCCACTCTGGTGGTTGGCCAAGCGTTTGGCCAGGGTGTTGCTGTGAAACTCCGGCAGGCGGGCCTCGGCGTGAACACCCAGGGTCGCCTCCAGCACCTTGCGGGCCGGTTTGATCTTATTAACGGCGTTGACCACGTTAGCGACAATCGGCAGTCCGGCGAAGTTGCCGACCGGCACCGTGCTGGTGAGGATGCGATCCCGCAACAGGATATCGCCCTTGCGAAACTTGACCGCTTTGGCACGTAGCATCAGGTGGGGGAAGTCGAGGTTCCACTCATGCGGCGGTACATAGGGGCATTTGGTCATGTAGCAGAGGTCGCACAGGTAGCAGTGGTCTACCACGCCCCAGTAGTCGCTCTTGGCGACCCCATCGACCTCTAACGATTCGGAGTTGTCAACCAGATCGAAAAGGGTGGGAAAGGATTGGCAGAGGCTAACGCAGCGGCGGCAGCCGTGGCAGATGTCAAAGACCCGTTCCATCTCCTGAAAGAGCGACGCTTCGTTGTAGAAGTCGGGATTTTTCCAGTCGAGGGGGTGGCGGGTAGGGGCTTCAAGATTACCTTCTTTTGCCATTGTTACCATCTTCATCTCCTTAGCGATGCAGTCTTGGGTACGAGGAGTATAGACCCGGAAGGGGTGAGAGGCGTTCACGCGACAGTATTGAGGCGGCGCGGTGCAGCGCCTCCGGCTCTCTCCTCTGCTATACGATACAGAGCGCCGCACCCTTCTATCCATCAAGATGGGGCGCTGTGGACCGTTTTGGCGCGGCCCGTTGCTGGCGATTCACTCCCCCTGGAGGAGGGAGTGAAGGCCTGTCTATGGGTGGCTACCCTTTAAGGCAATTCCGCTTAATCCAGCTCATTCAGCGCTTTCTGGTAGCGGTTGGCGTGGGAGCGCTCCGCTTTGGCGAGGGTCTCAAACCAGTCGGCGATTTCGTCGAAGCCCTCGTCGCGGGCATCTTTGGCCATACCAGGGTACATGTCGGTGTACTCGTGGGTCTCACCGGCAACGGCGGTTTTGAGGTTGTCGCTGGTGCTGCCGAAGGGCATACCGGTGGCGGGGTCGCCGCAGCTCTCCAGATACTCTAGGTGGCCGTGGGCGTGGCCGGTCTCGCCCTCGGCGGTGGAGCGAAACAGGGAGGCGACATCGGCGTAGCCCTCGACATCGGCTTTGTTGGCGAAGTAGAGATAGCGGCGGTTGGCTTGGGATTCACCGGCGAAGGCATCCTTCAGGTGTTGCTCGGTCTTGCTGCCTTTCAGTTCCATCGTGGGGTACCTCATGTATCGGTTGGTTGGACATTCATGGCCGGTTGGGTGGCCATGGATAGAGAGTATAGAGGGAAGCTCGGGAAGTGGGAAATGGGAATTTTTGGTTTCTCTGATCGACTCAGTCGATCAAAGTGCCGACCACCGTCGGGTCGGCTCGCCCCCCGACGGCAGGCGCAGCGACGGTTGGTGCGCTGCCGAAGGGGGATCGGGAGGGCTACTCTGCCGCTTCCTCTTTGCCAAAGGGGTCAGGACGTGGGGTGTTATCGACCGAGGGGGGCAGGATCGGCAGCAGGAAGCTCGGCTGCTCGCCGGTCAGGCTCTTGAGGAAAGCGACGATCTGGGCGTTCTCCTCCTCTTCGAACTTTTTGCCAAGCTGCAAGCGGCCCATGATGTCCACCGCTTCGGAGAGAGTCCAGACTGCACCATCGTGGAAGTAGGGGTAGGTCAGCTCGACGTTGCGCAGGGTCGGTACCTTGAAGCTGAAGCGGTCGGCATCCCTACCGGTGACGGCGTAGCGCCCCTCAGCGGGGTTGTCGGTCTGGTAAGGTTCGATCACGCCCATTTTCTGAAAGGAGGTACCGCCCAGTGCTTCGCCGTTGTGGCAAGCGATACAGCCGCTGCTCTTAAACAGCTCGTAACCGGCCTTTTCATCGGCGGTAATGGCATTCGCATCGCCCAGCAGCCAGAGGTCAAAGCGGGAGTTGGGGGTGACCAGGGTCTTTTCGAACTCGGCAATCGCCTTGGTGACTTCGTCAATGGTGATGGTCTCGTGGCCAAAAACCTGCCGGAACTCACGCACATAGCCGGGAATGCTGGAGATTACACCGAGTGCCAGGGTGTGGCTGGAGGCCATCTCCATCGGGTTCTCAATCGGCCCGCCCGCCTGCTCTTGCAGGTCGGCGGCGCGGCCATCCCAGAACTGGGCGACGTTGAGGCTGGAGTTGAGTACGGTGGGGGAGTTGATCGGTCCCTCTTGCCACTTGTGACCGATGGAACTAGGGAGGTTATCACTGCCACCCATGCTCAGGTTGTGGCAGGAGTTGCAGGAGATAAAACCCGATTTGGAGAGACGCGGGTCGAAGAAGAGCTTCTTGCCCAGCTCAACCATCGCCAGGTTGACCTCTTGGACTGGGCGAATCGGGCTGACCGGCTCGGCGGCGTAGGCGACGGTGGAGGCGACAGTGGCCCCGGCGAGGGCGATGGCAATCGCAATGGATTTTTTCTGCATAAGTCTTTTCCTGTTTAAAGGGTCTGAAGGAGTCATAGCACGGTTTGCTCCGTGATGGAGCCACCGTCGAATGATAGAACAAATGTTGTGTTATAAAAAGCATCTAAGGGTTGGGGGTTAAGTTTTAAGGGTTAAGGGTTAAGTTTTAAGGGTTAAGGGTTAAGGGTTAAGGGTTAAGTTTTAAGGGTTAAGGGTTAAGGGTTGAGGGTT
>SLIM01000139.1 GCA_007135625.1 Gammaproteobacteria bacterium | reverse complement strand
TTCTTGAGTACCCGCTCCATCGCCTCCCAAGTCCCCCCGGTGATGGCATCCGGGTCGCGAAATCCGGCCTTCTGTGGCACAGTGGCCGGTACCCGTGGGTAGGCGGTCTGCACGGCAACCCAATCGCCGAAGAACCAAGCCTCCAGCTCCTCAATGGCAATGCGATTCACCACCTGAAAACACTGCCCATCTCCCGCTCTTGTCTTGGTCAGCAAGCCTGCGGCAGTGGCCATATTCTCAAGTGTGGCTTTCAGCTCAGCGCAATCGTCGTCATCACGATCAACCAGCACAAGAATTCGCCAACTCCTCGGCAACCAGGCCGCGTAGCCCTTCAACCGACAGGGTGCGTTCTTGAGCAGATCATTTTTACACTGAAAGCGAATAATCTGAAACTCGATATCGCCGAGCAGTTTCGGCAGCAGTTGCTCCAGCGCGGCCTCCATCGAGTATTCCTCAACAAACACAACAAGCTTTTCCAGCATCAACCACGCCCCTTCTTAGAAACACGAGGAGCACCTTGATTGACCAGTGGATCGCCCAAGCCAAAATGTCCCTCCATCCACAAATACCCCAAGCTAGCCCCAGCCTGCATGAACTCGGGAATACCCGGAATATCACCTCCCCTGACCGCCTGCGTAAATCCTTGTTCATCGCGATAGAGTACCCGCACCTCCTCAGCACGCATGGCGTTGAGCAGAAAAGGCGAATGGCTAGTAATCAACAACTGGGAGCGTTCAGACGCGGCACGGCACTCTTCAGCCAACTCGGGTAACAAGCGCGGGTGCAAAAAGTTTTCCGGCTCCTCAATGCCAATAAAGCGTGGCGGCTCTGGGTCATAGAGCAGAGTTAAATAAGCCAGCATCTTCATCGTGCCATCGGAAGCAAACTTGGCAAGTACCGGCTGTGCGAAGGGCGCATCCTTGATTTGCAGCAGCAAGCGGCCATCCGGCATGGGATCAGCATCTACACGCTCCAAGCGCGGAATCCGAGCGCGAAGTACGCCAAAAATCCGCTCCAAGTGCTCGGCGTGCTGCTCCTTAAGATATTGAATAACATTTGGTAAGTTCTCACCTCCCTGACTGAGCCGCTCCTGTGGGCCAGCTTCGGGCTGATTGCGTGTCGAATCAATCGAGAGATAAGAGACATACCAATCCGTGATAAACTCGCGCAACGCTGCAATGCGCGGATGATCAGTAAATTGACCCAGCGTATTGACCGCGATCAAGTCAGGCGAACGCAGATTGGTATCGATACGCTGGTCTTTTTCATCTGGCTCTTCACCACTCACCGCTCTGCCGATACCGCGACGAAACTCAAGAAACCGAAACGGCTGACCTCGGGTACCTCGGCGCCACTGCAACCACTCCTCAACCACTTCCGGCCCTTTGCTGCCTTCATCAATCGCCAAGTGATAGGTAATGATCGGCGTTTTTGGCTTTTCCCTATATTTAAGTTCAAAAATAATAGGCCCGGATGCGCCTCTGGACTTTAATTCCTTACCTCGACCCCGCTTATCCCATGCGTGCCTTAAGCCAAATTGGAAGCATTCGGAAAGAAAATTAAAAACATCAAAAACTGTCGATTTTCCGCTGCCATTCGGCCCCAGTAACACCGTCATTGGTGTCAGCTTATCCAGCTCTACCTTGCGCAAAGCGCGATAGTTCTCAACCCTAATCGACTCGATACGCGGTATGCCATGCGGATTCTGTTTTGCGTTTGCGCTCATAGGTTCTCTGGTTCTCTCCATCGGCACATCTTTTTTGACACCGTACAGGCCAGGTATCTCTTAACCCAAAACCTGCACCTCGGAGTATCCCATCCTTAGGAGAATGGAGTCAAGGCGAAAAAGAGAGACACCACTAAGACCACCTCGACAACAGACCCAGATTTTGCGAAAATCTGCGCACTCTACCGATCAATCCACCTCAGCACAGCCTAACGCCTCGCGCCTAGCACCTCGCGCCTAGCACCTCGCGTCTAACGCCTAACGTCTCGCGTCTCACCCAAGCCCAAAAACGGAACCAAAACATGGAATCAAGCAGCCATAACGACGCACCGGTCACCGGGGAAGCGTTCGGATTCAAACGTGAGCACTTTATCGAGACGCTGACCGAAGAGATCCGCACCTGCACCCCGCCCAAGGGGCTGGCGATCAACGGCTACTGGGGCAGCGGCAAGACCAGCGCCCTGATGCAGATCTACCAGAAACTCAGCGGCCACCACCCCGCCAGCCCGCCCCCCGCCTATAGCCAGCCGCCCCACAAAGAGGTACTGGTCATCTGGTTTGAGGCGTGGCGCTACCAACACGAACCTCAACCGATCGTCGCCCTACTGCACGAGATTCGCGAACAGTTAGGGGTCTGGCAACGCTTCCGCAACGCCACCGGCAAACTGACCAGCGTTGCCCTGCGCGGGGCCTTTGAGATCTTCGGCGAGGCGATCAAAAGCGCCAGCGGCGGGCTGCTCGGCAACCCCATCAACACCTTCCAGCAGCACGGCGAGCAGTGGGAGGCGCAGCACCACCACACCCCCCTCCCGACCAAAGAGATCCAACAACTGTTAGAACAAGCGATTGACCAAATCCTCAGCCTCACCCTAAACGAGTGGGTAGAGCAGTTAAGCGAGCCACCCAATCCCAAAAATCGCCTGGTCATCTTTATCGACGACCTCGACCGCTGCACCCCCAACGCCGCCCTCCGCCTGCTCGAAGGGATCAAAATCTACCTCAACCTAAAAAACTGCGTTCTAATCTTTGGCATGGATCAGCGCCAAATCGAACAGGCGCTGCAACAGGCGCTCTACCCCAACGCCGCCGAGAGCCGCGAAGCCGCCTACCAAGCGCGTGAATACCTGGAGAAGATCTGCCAGGACATCCACCACCTCCCCCTTCCCAACCGGGAGCAAAAGGCCGACTACTTCACCCAGCTCCTCACACCGCTCACAAAACCTAAAGCCGCTGTCCAAGAGCTGGAAAAGTACTTGATACTCTACGACCCCCTCCCCGCCAACCCGCGCAAAATTAAGGCCGTCGTCAACCGCATCGCCCTGCTACTGCGTCGCCCCGGTCTACTCAAGAGTATCAACGGCGGAAAATCTTTTGAAGCACTCAGCAAACTCCCCCCCTCA
>SLIM01000371.1 GCA_007135625.1 Gammaproteobacteria bacterium | reverse complement strand
CAACGGCTAGCGCGTCACCTGGCGCTCCCGGCGACCCCGCTCTGGCTCCAGCAGCACCACGGCTGTAGCGTCGCCCGCGCCGCTGAGAACGGCCTGAACCCCCACGCCGATGCCTGTTACAGCGAAACCCCTGGCGAGGTCTGCGCCGTCCTCACTGCGGACTGCCTGCCGCTGCTGGTTACCACCCGTAGCGGCGATGCGGTCGCCGCTATTCATGCCGGTTGGCGTGGACTCGCCGCCGGAGTGATCGAGGCGACTCTGGCGCACTTTCCGCCTAATGACCCGCTCCTCATCTGGCTCGGCCCGGCGATTGGCCCAACCGCCTTTGAGGTTGGCGAAGAGGTGCGTGAGGCCTTTCTGCGCCGCGATCCGGGCGACCGCGTCGCCTTCGCTCCCAGTCGCCCCGGCCACTGGTGGGCCGATCTCTACACCTTGGCGCGTCGTCGCATCGCTCCCTTTCGCCCCGCCTGCATCGTTGGCGGCGAACGCTGTACCTACCGCGAATCGGAACACTTTTTCAGTTATCGCCGAGAGGGGCGCTGCGGGCGTATGGTTTCGTTGATCTGGCGTGAGGGGTGACTAGGGCATGGGCGAACTGACGTTTTTTATCCCTCGTTTGCGTCGCGTAGGTTGGGGTGAGCTTGCGAACCCCAACAAACTGCTATAAAATCACTTGGAGTGTCTAATGCCGACGATTTCCATGTTCTATTTGGGAGCTGGCGGTCAACGGGGAAGAGCCGTTCCGTATCGCCCCCTTGCAATAGGTAAAATGAAATGCAGCCCTTGTTTGACGTGGTGGAGGTCAAGGCGCACCCCAATTACCGCCTGGAGTTGGCGTTCGAAAACGGAGAACGTCGGGAGTTTGATATGACGGCCTACATGGAAAAGCAGCCATTTGTTCGTCTGCAAGACCCCGCCCTGTTCTGCTTGGCGCATGTAGCCTACGGAACGGTGGTCTGGCCGGGGAACATCGACATCTCCCCGGAGACGCTTTATCACGGTTCGACCGCCATAGGACCCTAGTCGCGTAGATTGGGGTTCCATCGTCACCCCAACCCAGAAACCAACAACCACGGCGCTTACGGATACAAGGAGAACCCATGCGTAGCAACACGCTTCTACTGATGACAACCCTGCTCCTCCCCCCCCTCGCCCTCGCCAACCCGGCGGCGCGGATTGATACCAGCGTAGCCTATCGCCAGAGCCTCTGCCAGCAGATGGCGGCGCACCAGACCAACCCCGGCAGCGAGGGCGAGGCGGGGCTGCACGCCCTGGCGCGGCACCTGAGCAACGCCTTTCAATCCCCCGCCCACAACCCCAGCTCCAAGGCACTCCCCGCCCTCTGGGAGCAACGTGCAGCGTTCCGCCAGCTTCAGCAGGAGCTGATCAGCGCCTTGGGACACCAACCCAGCGAAGCACGCCCCGCCGCCATCCACGAAGCCTGCAACGCCTGCCATGCGCGTTTTACCCGAGATGTCAGCATGGAGTGATCTCCTCGCTTTCTTCGATTTCACCTTCATTGTCAACCGGCTTCTCCCACCCAGACAGGTAGGTTGGGGTGACGAAGGAACCCCAACACACCGCTTGACACGCCATAAATAATATGGCAAAGTGCAGGAATCCATTTTTTACCCAATAAGGGGGGGTGATGAAGTCAACGCCCATTTTACTAAAATTTTTGAGAAATTTCCACGTGCTGCTGCTTCTCTTGCTTCCAACGGTGGCTACCGCCGAAGCACTGATCTACGATCCGATGCGCACCGACAGCCACGGCGATGGGCTGTATGACGGCTGGAAGTACAACCCCGAGCTGGAAGCCCCCAACGAATGCGCAACACAGAGTGACAACACCCCCAACGTAGAGCTACTGCAAGAGGCGGAGTACAGTTGCCGCACCTCGGGAGCCATCTACCTCACCAGCAACTTTCGCTGTCGCGGAGATGCCAAGGTCGGACTGGTCGCCAACCGCATCGTTGCCCGCCCCGGTTTTTCCGTCTCCTCCGACTGCAAAATGCGCTGGGTTACCCCCGAGCAGGCGCAGGTCTTTGTCCGCCTCAACCCACCTCCCGAGGTCAGCGCTGACTTCTCCTACCCCAGCGGGGTCATTGGTCAGGTCTACAGTCAAGACATCCTCCTTGAAGAGGGAACTGGCCACGGCACCCTCAGCTACCGTCTCGTCGCAGGCACCCTGCCCGACGGACTCACCTTCGATAGCACTCGCGGACTGATTCAGGGGATTCCAATCACCAACGGGGTGAGCAATTTTACGATAGAGATCGAAGACCAGTATGGGCGCACCACCCGCTACGCCTACGCGCTCAACATCTATGCTGTTCTTACTGTTGGAAAAGACGGCACCTACAAAGGGTGTGATGGCTTGCAGATGGCACTTAATAGTGTACAAGACTTGGATGAAATCCGTATTCAGCGCGGTATCTACAACTGCACTAACAACGAATTGGCCAGCAATAAGTTGATCCCCAATGGTATTAAGCTCTCGGGTGGCTGGGATGCCAGCTTCGAGCAGCAGCAGGTCGACCCGGCGCTCACCCTGTTTAATGCTCGTTACCTGGATGGAATCACCAGTGAGACCGAGTGTGACTCCGCCGGACACCTCTGGGAGGATGGCCACTGCTATCGGAAAACCACTCCTGCACATACCCGCTTTTTCACCTTTAACAGCAGTGGGCCGGTTCATCTGGAAGCATTAAGTTTTTATCATGCAAACTACTCGTCCAGCAGTGGCGACCATTTTGGGGGGGCAATCTACTTTACCGGAGCAGAGAGTCGAGTGGATCAGAGTGTTTTTGTGGGAAATCGTGCCGGGATCACCAGAGACAGCGGCGGCAGTGGCTCTTCCCGTGGCGGAGCGGTCTATTTCGCAGCAACAGGAACGGTTAGCAATAGCCATTTCGTAGAGAATAACGTCTTTTACTTGCCTTCCTATTGGGGTTATGTCTACAGCTATGGTGGTGCGGTCTACTTCGAAGGTGCAGGTACAGTGATAAATAGTCACTTTGAGAGGAATAGTGCCATCTCGTCTGCATCCTGGTTAGCCCACGCCCAGGGTGGTGCACTCTACTTTAATGAAAGCGGAAATATAGAGGACACATTTTTTTCTGGCAATAGCCTCCATTCAT
>SLIM01000322.1 GCA_007135625.1 Gammaproteobacteria bacterium | reverse complement strand
TGAGTCGCGTAGTCACGTAGGTTTGGTTGAGCTTGCGAACCCCAACACCACCTGCGCATGAACGGGCTCCGATGCTGGAAATCACACCCGCAACATCGGCGTGGCGGCAACCGATGGCGGGGTGCAGTCGCGTAGGTTGGGGTGAGCTTGCGAACCCCAACACCACCTGCGCATGAACGGGCTCCGATGCTGGAAATCACACCCGCAACATCGGCGTGGCGGCAACCGATGGCGGGGTGCAGTGCTGCGCGGTGGGTTGGGGTTCCTTCGTCATCCCAACCTACGGGCTGCCGCAGTTTTGGGGTGTGATGCTGCTCTGTTCTGACCCCTTTGGTTTTTGTTTCTAGGTTGAAACGTTTCAATCGACTCTGACCCCTTTGGTTTACCTTTGGTTTTAACTGTGACCGCTGCCGCAGTTTTGGGGTGTGGTGCTGGTCTGTTTCTGGTCGGCAAGGTAGAATGGTTCGCTAGAATCTTGCTTTCTTGCAGCGGGATTGCTTAGAAAAAGCCGATAACGGCCTGATCACGCAACGGACTGGTTACACAGTCCCTCCTTTTTTGGTAGAAAATCCAGGAATTTTCATTATGAACAAAGAGTATCTCTTTACCTCAGAGTCGGTCTCTGAGGGGCACCCCGATAAGGTCGCTGACCAGATCTCCGATGCAGTGGTCGATGCCCTGCTGGCCGCTGATCCGCGTTCGCGTATCGCCTGTGAAACCCTAGTGAAAACTGGCATGGTAATGCTGGCCGGGGAGATTACAACGAGTGCCTGGGTGGATATGGAGCAGTTGGTGCGTCAGGTGGTGGCGGAGATTGGCTATAATCATTGCGATACCGGGTTTGATGCCAATACCTGCGCGGTGGTTTCAGCGATTGGGAAGCAGTCGCAGGATATCGCGATGGGGGTCGATGAGTCGGCCGATCATGAGCAGGGGGCGGGAGATCAGGGGTTGATGTTCGGTTTTGCCTGTAGCGAGACCGATGTGCTAATGCCCGCTCCGATCACCTATGCCCACCGCTTGATGGAGCGTCAGGCGGAGGTGCGCAAAAATGGTACCCTGCCGTGGCTGCGTCCCGATGCCAAGAGCCAGCTTACCTTACGCTATCAGGGACACCGCCCGGTAGGCGTTGAGGCGGTGGTACTCTCTACCCAACATGCCCCGGAGATTAGCCTGCAAGCGCTGCGTGAGGCGGTGATGGATGAGATCATTAGGCCGGTGCTGCCGGCGGAGTGGTTGGCGCAGTGTAAGCGCGAGCAGATCCATATCAACCCTACCGGGCGATTTGTGATTGGTGGGCCGGTGGGGGATTGCGGTCTGACCGGGCGTAAAATTATCGTCGATACCTACGGCGGTATGGCGCGTCACGGTGGCGGGGCCTTTTCGGGTAAGGATCCCTCCAAAGTGGATCGCTCCGCCGCTTATGCAGCTCGCTATGTGGCGAAGAATATCGTTGCGGCGGGACTCGCCGAGCGGTGCGAGATTCAGGTCTCCTATGCCATTGGGGTGGCCGAGCCGACCTCAATTAGCATCGACACCTTCGGTACGGGTACCCTGGATGAGGCGCGGCTGGTAACGCTGGTGCGGGAGCATTTTGACTTGCGTCCTAAGGGGCTGATCACTATGCTCGATCTGCTGCGCCCAATCTATCGCCCAACTGCTGCGTATGGCCACTTTGGGCGCAGTGGTGAACACTTTCCTTGGGAGCGGACTGACCGCGCTGAGATTCTGCGGGAGGCCGCTAAGTAGTTTAGTTTGCAAGATGATTTTATCATCGCATGGAAGGGGGCCAAGGGCGAGGGGGCGGCGGTGCGCTCCCCACCCTTCGGCTCTGTAATCCCCTCACCTTCCCCTCTCACCTTTGGTGGCGCTCTGTTGTCAGGGTAGCCCGCTGGTGCAGAACACCAAGCCGGATAGGATGTCTGAAGAGTACCAACGCCCAGCAAAGGAGCCTGCTGTTGGAATTATTGATTTTGCTTGTTTTTTCTCTCAATCCCCTGCGCATCGTTGGCGGTACGGTCTGAGCTTGCTATGAGCCGCGCCAACCGCAAATCGCAGCGCATTGATATTACCCTAAGCGCCAAGGTAATTAACGCCGTTACGCAAGAGCCGTGCGTAATTCGCAACTTCTGCCAGGGGGGGTTGTTTCTTGAGTACGATGGGATGCACGCCGGCGGCGAGCGCTGGCAGCCGCGACGTGGTGAGGCGGTGCGGGTCGCCTTTGAGATCCCGGTGGAGGGGGGGGTGCGCCCCTATCTCCTGCCGTCGCGGGTTGCCCATCTAAACAGCACGGGATTCGGGGTGAGCTTTACCGAGACCGAGCTGGAGGTGTGGTATGCGCTCATGCGTATGCGCAAGCAGGCACTCTCCAATCTGAACCGTGAACGCAGCAGTAAAAAGCAGGGGAGTAAACTTCAGCCCGAGCTGATCAAGACCCTGCAACGCCATACTTTGGATGCCTTGGCGGCGCGTATCCATGATTTTCTTGAAAACTTTGCAATTACTTTCGATGAGGCGATTACTCTGGCGCGTAATCCACGCGATCAGGATGATTACTCCTACGCCCGAGGACTCTTTGAGAGTAAAGGGGCGCACCTGATGCAGCTCTGGCGGCAGGAGGTGGAGGCGCAAATCGCTACGCTGCTGCCGGAGCGGCGACGCTGGAAGCTGTTTGGTGGTGGCAAGCGTGATGGCCATAGCTTTCAACTGGTCGAGAAGGAGCGGTTTGAGGATTGGGTGATGATCGCCGGTCTCGCCTCAAAAACTGAGGAGAAGCTGGGGAAGTGCCTGTTTGAGCTAGAGGCTCGCCTCTCTAGTGTGGCCGGGCGTGATATTCATCGGGAGACCAATCCGCTCGGTCCAACGAGCCTGTTAAGTGCCTTTGAAGCGGTTATCGAACCCTACTCCCTCGCGCCGCTCCCCAAAAAACTGCTCTATCAGGTACTCGAACGCGAGATTCTCAGAAGTCTTCGACCACTCTACAAAACGCTTAATATGTGTATGGTCGGGGCCGGGGTGCTGCTTGATGATCCGGGGGCAACGCCGCCGCCCGCCCCTCCGACCGCAACCGAGGAGGCGGCGAAATCGCCAGAGAAGGCGGGCGGAAAAGAGCGGGAGAAAGATCCGGAGAAAGAGCCGGAG
>SLIM01000291.1 GCA_007135625.1 Gammaproteobacteria bacterium | reverse complement strand
GCAGGCCTGCACCCCGAGCGCGTAGCGGCTGTCGTCGGCATCTCCGAGCAGATCGACCGGGTTGCCGTGCGACCAGTGCTGCGGCAGCTTTTCATCCAGTATTGCCAGCGTTTTGGGGGCGAGTTCGGCCAGCTCCACTCCCAAATCGGCGGCCCGGTCGGTCGCCATCACCCCCGGCCCGCCGCCGTTGGTGACAATCGCCAGGCGGTTGCCACTCACCCGGTGGCTGGAGGAGAGGATCTGGGCGGCGGCAAAGAGCTGGGCGATGCTCTGGGCGCGGACGACTCCGGCCCGTTGCAGCGCGGCGGCAAAGACATCGTCATCGCCGATTAGCGCTCCGGTGTGGGTCGCGGCGGCCCTGGAGCCGGCCTGGTGGCGACCCGCTTTGATCACCACTACCGGCTTCATGCGGGCGGCCACCCGTAGCCCGCTCATAAAGCGGCGGGCATCTTTAATCCCCTCAATATAGAGCAAAATACTGCGGGTCTCGCTATCCTGCGCCAGGTAGTCGAGAATATCGCCGAAGTCGATGTTGGCGGCATCCCCCAGCGAGACAATCGCGGAAAAGCCAATGCCGCGCTCCTCGGCCCAGTCGAGAATCGCGGTGCAGAGCGCTCCCGACTGCGAGACTAACGCCATGCTCCCTGTCGCAGCAAAGTTTTTGCCAAAAGTGGCGTTCATTCCGACGCGGGGACGGATCAGCCCCAGGCAGTTGGGGCCGAGTAGGCGGAGCTGGTGGTTATGGGCGATCTCCAGCATTCGCCGCTCCAGTACCGCTCCCTTGCCGTCGCCCTCACTAAAACCGGCGGAGATGACAATCGCGCTGCGCACCCCATGCTCGCCACAGGCTTGGATAATGTCGGGAACCGTCGCTGCCGGGGTGCAGATCACCGCCAGATCAACTGGCGCATTGACCGCCTCAAGGGTGGCGTAGCAGCGCATTTCGTGGAGGCTCTCGCGCTTCGGGTTGATCGGGTAGAGCGCTCCGTGGAAGCCGCTGTTGACGAGATTGTCAAACACCAGGGTACCCACCGCATTGGGGCGGTCGCTGGCCCCGAAGATGGCGATGGAGCTGGGGGAGAAGAGGTGGTCGAGATAGTGTGGTCCCATAATCACTCCAAAAGTAGAATAAACAGTTACATAGAATAAACAAGTGGGTCGCGGGCAGATCACGGGCGGTGGGGCGCTCGCGCTCGCTATCGCGGATAACGATTGACAGCCGCCGTCCGCCCCTCTAGGCTCTCTCCATAGTACCCGATTTCAGCATACGAAGAGAGACTACGCATGACCGTTGCCTTAATCACCCACCGTGCCTGTGAGGGACACGACCTCGGCCCGCACCATCCGGAATGCCCGCAGCGCTTGCGGGCGATTCACGACTACCTGCTGGAGAGCCGTCTCGACATCGCGTTGCGCTACTACGATGCTCCGCAGGCGACCTGGGCGCAGTTGCAGCGGGTCCATGACCCCGCCTATCTGGAGTGGGTGGCGGCGCAGAACCCCGCTGCCGGGATGGTGTGGCTCGATCCCGATACCGGAATGCTCCCCGATACCCTGGAGGCGGCGCTACGCGCTGCCGGGGCGGTGGTGCTGGCTACCGACCTGGTGCTGCGCGAGGAGGTGGCGCAGGCCTTCTGTGCGGTGCGCCCTCCTGGCCACCATGCGGAGTCGGGGCGGGCGATGGGTTTCTGCCTGTTTAATAACATTGCTGTCGGGGTTGCTCATGCGCTGGCTAACGGCTTGGAGCGGGTGGCGGTGATCGATTTTGATGTCCATCACGGCAATGGTACCGAAGAGATCTTTCACGCAGATGAACGGGTGCTCCTCTGCTCCACTTTTCGTCATCCTTACTACCCCTTTAGTGGTGCCGATAGCGCTTCGCCTCATATCGTCAATGTGCCGCTGGCGGTTGGCAGTGGCGGTGAGCAGTTTCGTGAGGCGGTGCGCCACCACTGGCTCCCGGCGCTGGAGCAGTTTCGGCCGCAGATGCTTTTTATCAGTGCGGGTTTTGATGCCCATGCTGCCGATGAGATGGGGGGGCTACGGCTGCGGGAGGGGGATTATCAGTGGATCACCGCTGAGTTGAAGCAGTTTATGGTGCGGCTGCAGGGGAGCGCTCCGATCATCTCGGCGCTGGAGGGGGGCTATGAGACCACGGCGCTGGCCCGTAGCGTTGCAGCGCATCTGCGGGGGTTGTTGGGGTAGAGGGTTAAGGGTTTAAGGGTTAAGGGTTAAGGGTTAAGGGTTAAGGGTTAAGGGTTAAGGTTCGAGACCAGTATATCTGCTCGGAAGAGGTAAAAACAAGTCGGAAAGAGCATTTACTGATCGTTCCGGCCACCTTGACCGCTCACAGCGAAAGTCCCTCCGTAAGTGGCTGAGTCCTTGGGGCGAAATGCCCCGCTTGACACTCTCCGATCAAGGTATTGGCCGGAAGGATGGCCAAGGCCATAATCAGCTACTCTGCAAAAACGAACTCCAGATTTTTACCAGGATCTACAGCCATCTCCTCAACATCAGTGACTCCAGAGAGTGCCTCTCGCACACCGCAAGCAACAACCTTTGCTAGAGTGCAAGGAACCGCATTGCCAATTTGCGAATAGACTCTACTATCTGGGCCAGACCAGACATAATTTGCTGGAAAGCTCTGCAATAACGCGACTTCGTTAATCGTTAACCTCCTTAAGCAAGGAGGGGCTTCATCTGCACCGTATGGCCGACCTCCCGCCATTAAATGCCGGTGATACTCCTCAACCCAAGGATTTTTCTCGTAATAGAGATGGTTATCGTCAATAATCGGCGTCCTATTTCCGCCCATGCTTGCAGGTAAAGTGCTAGACCATCCATCAGGATTAAGCGGCCTACCCTGTCCATTGAACAACATTCCTGCATAGGGTGACTTTCTAAGCACTGGCTTCGCTGCCAAAGTCACTTTGGCCTTGCATACACGATCATTCCCTTTCGTTCCCGGCCTGCCTAGAGGAAGCAGGCTATCACGCAGCGTTGGTGCCATTTTTCGATAGGTGCGAAAAGCGGGGGCGAGAATGGGCCTTATCCCTTCCCGAACACCAATAAAAAAAACTCTCTCCCGAGATTGTGGAACGCCAAACTCTCTAGAGTTTAATAGATGGATGGTTACTCTGTAACCGGCCTT
>SLIM01000225.1 GCA_007135625.1 Gammaproteobacteria bacterium | reverse complement strand
AGAACCTAGAGTCTCGCACCTAGAGCCTAGAGTCTCGCACCTAGAACCTAGAGTCTCGCACCTAGAACCTAGAGTCTCGCACCTAGAACCTAGAGTCTCGCACCTAGAACCTAGAGTCTCGCACCTAGAACCTAGAGCCTCGCACCTAGAGCCTCGCACCTAGAGCCTCGCACCTAGAACCTACCCCCCTAACACTCCTGATTACTAGCAATCGATCCCCGGCAGTGTCCGTTGTTCGGAGCTGCTGGAGAAACATTGGGTGCCATCTCTGGGGTAAGTCTCGGCTGCTGTTGCTGTGGTGGCTGTCGCGGTGGTATCGGCTGCTGTGGCGACTGCTTCCTTAGCTGTGGTGTTGTCGGCTGTGTTGCCGGCTGCGGTATCGGCATCATCGGCTGCGGAGTACCCTGTGGCACTGGCGCTAACGGAATGCGACCGGTCATCGGTGGAAGCTGCTCTAGGGAAGGCACTTCACGGGCGGTGGCGGATGTGGGCGGACTGGGAGCGATTACCAAGCCATTTTCTGCACCGGGAATGCTCAGTTGCTTAGTAAACAGGATGGTTGCCGTAAAAAAGTCGAGTTCTGGGCGATCCTGACAGATCTGCGCGATCCTCCGTAGCGCCGCCTCGGGAGCGACACCGTGGAGTATCTCCAAGCCGCTAGCGACCGAGATCCCGGAAATTAGCCCTAAAAACCATTCACGAAAGATTGGGTACTGCTCCAGCCCTCTTGGCTGCTGGTTGCGCCAGTCGTGGTGCATTTGGCTATAGGCAACACACCCCTCTACCCCGACTCCCCACAGCGTCGGCGACTCTGCCGCAGCAGATTGGTTGAGGGAAATGGCGAGGAGTAGCAAGGCAAACCAGCGTCGCATGGGAAGTATCTCAGGTGGGTAGATGGGTATTGACCACAATTCCGGCAGCCAAGGCGATGCGGATCAGCTCGGCAAGATTTTTTGCCTCCAGCTTCTCCATGAGCGCCATGCGGTGGGTCTCTACCGTGCGCAGACTCACCGCCAGTTGCGCCGCCATCTCCTTATTGCTTTTTCCCTCGCAGAGCCACTCCAAAATCTCGCGTTCGCGCTCGGTGAGGGTCGCTAGGCGGGTCGCAATACGAGCGCGTGCCGCTTGCACCCTGCGCCGCTCGCTATCGGTCTGCAACGCCTGCCGTACCGCTCGCAGAAGTTGTTCATCCCGAAACGGTTTTTGCAGAAAATCAATGGCCCCGGCCTGAAGTGCGCGAACCGCCGCCGGCACGTCGCCGTGGCCGGTGATGATAATCACCGGAAGCCCAATTCCGCGCCGCTCCAACTGCCCTTGCAGCTCCAGCCCGGTCATTTCCGGCATGCGGATATCGAGAATCAAACAGCCGCTACGCCCAGGATGGTAGCCATCGAGAAAGCTTTGGCAGGAGGCGTGGCACTCGACTCGATAACCAACCGACTCTAGCAGGGTCTCTAGTGCCTCACGAATGGCCTGATCATCATCAACGACAAACAGGGTTGGTTCACCACTCATCGGCTTCCCAATTCCATGATCCCATCCATCTCCACCGCCGCCCCACGCGGCAGCGCCGCAACCCCAACGGCGGCACGTGCCGGGTAGGGTTGCTCAAAATAGTCGGCCATCACCTGATTGACCATGCCAAAATGGCCAAGATCGACCAAAAAGATATTCAGCTTCACCAGATCGTTCAGACTCCCACCCGCAGCGATAGCAACCGCTTGCAGATTATCGAAGACTTGGCGAATCTGCGCCTCGATCTCCCCCTCCACCAGATCCATAGTCGCCGGTAGCAGCGGAATCTGGCCAGAAAGGTAGACGGTGCCACCGACCTTAACCGCCTGGGAATAGGTGCCAATCGCCTGCGGGGCCTGTTCGGTATGAATGATTTCACGAGCCATGGTACTGTTGTCTCCTGTTACAGTGAATAATTGCTCCCCTCCTCCACTCTTCGCTACCCCCGGTTCTCTCTCTTCTGCTGCTCAGGGATTTTTACGCTGTAGTCGGATCACCGAGGGGTGGTGGCGCAGTCGCCTGATAATGCGTGCGACCTGTATTCGATCTTTTACCAAAATAAGAAAGCGAAGGGTCACTAGCCGTCCATCCCGCTCTTCGACCAAGACGTTTTCGATATTCGACTCCAGCTCCGCGATGACCGCAGCAATCGTCGCCAATACCCCTTTACGATTCTCCACGTCAATGGTCAGTTCGCACGAAAACTCGCCCTCCGGTTGCGCAGACCACGCCACCTCCAGCCAGCGCTCTCCCTGTTTTGACGGGTCGGAGATGTTGCGGCACTCCTTGCGGTGAACCACAATCCCCTTTCCAGGATTAAAGGAGGCGAGGATGGCATCGCCGGGAATCGGATGGCAACAACGGGCAAAGGAGACCACCATCCCCTCCCCTCGTTGAATAATCAGTGGCACCCCGGAGGTTCCACCACTTGCCAAGGCAATCGCAGCGGTTTCGGCACCGGCGAGAAAGTGGGCCGCCAGCATCGGCGCACGATTGCCCAAGGCGATCTCACTGAAGAGCTGCTCGTTGCTACTCAGCCGCCACTCCTGGATCAGTTGCGCGAGCCGCTCTGGCGCAATCTGTTGCAAATTCAGGTGTAGCGGCTCTAGCTCCCGATTCACCATCCGTTGCCCCAGTTCGACCGCCTCCTGGTGGTGGAGGCTCTTCAGATAGGCGCGAATCGCCGCACGTGCGCGTGCCGTAACCACAAAGTTAAGCCAAGCGGGATCGGGGCGAGCATCCTGCTTGGTAATGACCTCAACCGTTTGGCCACTGAACAGGCAAGTCCGCAGCGGGACCATGCGCTGATTGACCCGTGCAGCGACACAGCGGTTGCCGACATCGGAGTGGACGGCGTAGGCAAAGTCGATCACGGTGGAGCCTTTGGCCAGTACCTTAATTTCATTCCCAGGAGTAAAAATATAAACTTCGTCTGTAAAAAGATCGACCTTGACATGTTCCAAAAACTCAATCGAGTTGCCGACCCCTTGATCCAGATCCAACAAGCTTTTTAACCAATCACCGACATGAAGCCGCGCCCCCGCCTCGCCCTCGCCCTCCTCCTTATACTTCCAGTGAGCTGCCAGTCCGTTTTCAGCGACCCGATCCATCTTTTCGGTGCGAATCTGGATCTCCAGCGGTAGCCCATTTGGCCCCTTGAGGACGGTATGCAGGGACTGATAGCCATTCGGTTTGGGAATCGCGATATAGTCCTTGAATTTTCCAGGTACTGGCAGGTAGAGGTTGTGGACAACTCCGAGAGCGCGGTAGCACTGGTCGATCTGATCGACCACTACCCGAAAGGCGAAGACATCCATCACGTCTTTGATCACCTTAATCGTCTTTCTTGCCTTTCCCTCTTTTAGATCTTTGGTTTTTTTGCGCATCTTGCGATAGATGCCGTAGAGGTGCTTCTCTCGCCCCTCAACCTGCGCCAACAGTCCCTCCTCCTGCAAGCGATTGATCAGGCTATTGCGCACCTTGCCAATCAGTTCGCTACGCTGTCGTTGATCACGGATCACTGCCTCACTCAGAATGCGGTAGCGAAGCGGCCAGCAGGCGGCAAAACTGAGATCCTCCAGTTCGATCCGCATTTCGTTAATCCCCAGGCGGGTGGCGATGGGGGCGTAGATCTCCAGCGTTTCACGGGCAATGCGCTGGCGTGAGGCGGAGGGCATCGCACCCAGGGTGCGCATATTGTGCAGGCGGTCGGCAAGTTTGATCAGGATCACCCGAATATCCTTGCTCATCGCCAATAGCATCTTGCGGAAACTCTCGGCCTGCTTTTCGGCACGTGATCCGGACTCCAGATGGGTCATCTTACTCACCCCATCAACCAGCTCGGCCACCTCGGCACCAAACAGCTCCCTCAACTGTTCTTTAACGGTTGGGGTATCTTCAATCACATCGTGCAAAATCGCTGCGACCAGGCAGTTATAGTCCATCCGCAGTTCAGAAAGAATCCGCGCCACCGCCAGCGGGTGGAAGATGTACGGCTCCCCCGATTTGCGACTCTGCCCCTCGTGGGCCTCCGCTCCGAACAGATAGGCACGATAGACTTCAGTAATCTCGTGCGCCGGCAGATAGCTCTCCAGCTCGACGCAGAGATCGCTGATCAGGTAGCGGCATGCGTCCTGCTGCGGTGGGGGGGGCGTCATCTGCGGGGGAGTACCCCCACCCCTCCTTGTCTCCCGGTCGCCTGCCCCCCTTCCTCAGCGGCACCGATCTCTTCTGGTTCGGCCAGTGCCAGATCGACCTCTGCCGCACGCGGGGCGACGGTGGAGTAGTTGACCAGTCCAGCACCGATCTCGCGCAGCGCTACCACCGTACTTTTATCTCTTCCGCGCTCCACTAGCGGCTGTACCCCAGCCTCCAGTTGGCGGGCGCGTTTGGTCGCCAGAAGCACCAAATCAAAGCGGTTTTTTACATGGGCCAGACAATCTTCAACAGTTACACGAGCCATTTAATAAGACACTCCGTTTTTAGCAGTAATTGGGGCGCTGCCCCTAGTAAAATCACCTACCTACTCATTGATCAACCAAGCCGCCGATCGAGGATCTTCCCGCTTGCCAGCGCTGCCACCCACACCACGCTGGTAGCCTCTCCCCTCCTCCTTAGCTACAAAAACTCCCGAATGGTTGCAATGCGTACCGGAAAGGGATTGTTGGACCGCAACTCCTGCGGATAGTTAGCGACAGCCGCCCGTGCCTGTTCGGCGCTGGAATAACTGCCTTGTACCAGGATATAGAGCCGGCTACCGCCGCTCCCCGGCTTGGTGTAGTAGGCATAAGGGCCGTGGCTAGCGAAGCGGCGGGCGAGCTGCTCTGCCCCCTCCTTGCGACTGACCGCAGCGATCTGCACGGTAAACTCTCCATCTTTTCGTGCAGCAATCCACTCCGGCCCTTGCAACGAGAGCGCACTACCGCTAGATGTCGACGGGGCTTGAGGGGCGGGGGCGGCGGTTGGTGGCGGTACCCTGCTCGCGGCGGTCGCAGTAGCGATTGGAGCCGAAGTGGTGGTCTGTGTGGTTGCCAACGGGGTAGTTGGTGTACGGGTCGGGAGATCCGCCAAGGCTTGACGGGCATCCTGATCCCCCTGCTCGGCAGCTTGGGTCAGCCAGTGGCGAGCCTGCTCCAGATCGACCTTGCCACCCAACCCCTGGTAGTAGTAGACCCCCAAGTTATACTGGGCATCCAAGATTCCGCTGGTCGCCGCCTGGGTCAACAGCTCACGCGCCTTGTTGTACTCCTTGGGTACCCCATGACCGTGTAGATAGAGGTAGCCGAGTTTCAGGCGCGCCTCCTGATGATCCAACTCACTCGCATCATGCAGCCACTTTGCCGCCTCGCGATAGCTCTGCTCCACCCCGTGACCGTTCCAGTAGAGCAACCCGATGGCATAGCGGGCATCTGCCATCTCCTGACGGCGCTCGGGATCGCGAGGAATCCCGGAGCCAAACAATGAAAATCCCGCCACTGCGACCTTGCGCCACTCCGCCATCGCCTTCGGGTAGTTGCCGGCGCGGTAGGCCTCATAACCGGTCACATAGCTAGCCTGCACCGCTGCTGACAGGAGCAGCAAGAGCAGTAGAAAAATGGAGTGCTGGATAGGGGTTTTTGACATCATAGGGGTTCCACAGGTTACCATCAGTCTGCGGGTGCAGTATAACAACTTTTCCCGCTATTTGCGCCAGTAGGCTGGCGAAAGCAGCACCAACAAGGTAAAAACCTCCAGCCGCCCCAACAGCATGGCAAAGCAGAGAATCCACTTGGCCGGATCGTTGAGGTGGGCGAAACTGGAGCCGACGCTGCCAAGTCCTGGCCCCAAGTTATTCATCGTGGCCGCTACCGCAGAAAAGGCAGTGATCAAATCGACCCCGGTAAAAGCAATCGCCAGATAGATTAGGGTGAAACTGGCGACATAGAGGGCGAAAAAGCCCCACACGGCACTAAACACGCGGTTTTCAATTACCCTACTGCCGATGCGAATCGGAATATGCGCCCTGGGGTGGATCAGCCGCTGAATCTCGCGTGCTCCCTGCTTGATCAGCAGGAGAAAGCGGATAACCTTAATCCCGCCCCCGGTCGAGCCTGCACAGCCACCGATAAAGCTTAACAGCAGCAACAGGATACCGACAAATCCAGGCCATGTCGAGTAGTCGGCAGTGGCAAACCCTGCGGTGGTGCCAATCGAGACGGTCTGAAAGACCCCCATGCGCAGGGCCGTTGCGAAATCATCGTAAAATTCAGAGAAATAGAGGTAGAGTGAGACCACCAGTGCCACCCCCGCAAGGAGCGAAACGAATAACCGAAACTCGCTATCCAGCAGGTAATTTTTGGGTTTGCGGTTGCGCCAAACGCTAAAATGGAGGGCAAAATTGGCACCGGCAATAACCAGAAAAATAATAGCGATCCACTCAATCAGCACACTGTCAAAGTGGCCGATACTGGCATCGTGGGTCGAAAATCCACCAATGGCAATTGTGGAGAAGGCGTGGCCAATAGCATCAAACAGCTCCATCCCGGCGGCCCAGTAGGCCAACGTGCAGGCCACCGTTAGCGATAGGTAGATATACCAGAGTGCCTTTGCGGTCTCGGTGATGCGCGGGGTAAGTTTAGTATCCTTCAGCGGACCGGGCATCTCCGCCTTATAGAGCTGCATCCCCCCGATTCCCAGCATCGGCAGCACCGCAACCGCCAACACAATAATTCCCATTCCGCCAAACCACTGAAGCTGCTGACGATAGTAGAGGATCGAGCGCGGCAGCTCATGGAGATCACTGAGTACCGTCGCACCGGTAGTGGTTAGACCAGAGATCGACTCAAAAACCGCATCGGTTATCGACATTTTCGGCAGCTCGGCGAGATAGAGCGGCAGCGCACCAAACAGCCCCAGCACCGTCCAAAACAGCACTACCACCATAAAGCCATCACGCAGCCGCAACTCCTCGACCTGTTGGCGCAGGGGTAGCCACACCACTAGACCCAGCAGCATAATGACCACAAAAGCATATACGAAGGCGAAAGTAGCCCCATCGCGGTAGTAGAGCGAGACCAGGATCGGCGGCAGCATGGTGCTGCTAAACAGCATCAACAGCAGGCCGAGGATGCGCAGAATGGCATACGGGTTCATCTTGCGCCCTATAGAAAGAAGGTAGCACTCACCGCAAACAGACCCTCGACCTCATGAATCCGTTTTTTATCGAGCAGAAACAGAATCACATGATCCCCATCTAAAATACGCAGTGAACGCTGGGCAATCAGCACCCGCTCATCACGCACAATCGCGGCGATAGTGGTACCCTTGGGCAGCCGAATCTCCTCAATACTCCTGCCGACCACCTTAGAGGAGCGATAGTCACCATGGGCCACCGCCTCAATCGCCTCGGCGGCCCCACGCCGCAAGGAGTGGACCATCACCACATCCCCCCGCCGCACATGGGTCAGCAGACTACCGATAGTCGCCTGCTGCGGGGAGATCGCCACATCAATCGGCCCGCTCTCGATCAGATCGACGTAGGAGGCGCGATTGATCAGCGCCATCACCTTGCGCGCCCCCATCCGCTTCGCCAGCATCGCCGAGAGGATATTGGCCTCCTCATCATTACTTACCGCACAGAAAACATCAATGGAGTCGATATTCTCCTCCAATAGTAGCGTCTCATCTGCGCCACTCCCCTCAAGTACAATCGTTTTTTCGAGGGTCTCGCTCAACCGCTTCGCCCGCTCGCGGTTTTTTTCAATGAGTTTAACATGGTAGTGATCCTGTGCAAAGAGCGCCAAACGCCGCCCGATATTGCCGCCTCCTGAGATCAGGATATTGTGATAAGGACGCTCTCGCTTGCGCAGCTCACTCATCACCCGCGCAATCTGCTCCTTCGCAGCGATAAAAAAGACCTCATCCCCTGCTTCAATGACGGTCGTCCCCTCGGGCTGAATAGCCTCCTCGCCTTGCCGATAGATCGCCGCCACCCGGCACTCCACATCGGGGAGATGCTCATACAGGGTCTTTAATTGATGCCCCACCAGCGGCCCTCCGGCCACCGCCTTCACCGCCACCAGCCGCACCCGCCCCTCGGCAAAGTCCAGCACCTGCAAGGTACCCGGAATCTCAATCATACGGCTGACGTAGTCGGTGACCAACTGCTCGGGGCTAATCAACACATCAATCGGAATCGTCTCCCGTCCAAACAGCTCCGGGTAGTTGGTAAAGGAGAGCGAGCGGACCCGTGCGATCTTGGTATGGGTACGAAACAGAGTCCAAGCGACCTGGCAGGCAACCATATTGGTCTCATCACTATTGGTGACCGCCAAAATCATATCGGCATCCTCGATGCCGGCCTGAATCAGCACCTCGGGGTGGGCAGCATAGCCCTGTACCGTGCGCAAATCGACCTGTTCGGCGAGTCGTCGCAGCAGCGCCAGGTTCTGATCGACCACGGTGATATCGTTCGCCTCCGAGGCCAGATTGTGGGCCACCGAACTGCCCACCTGCCCGGCCCCCAGAATAATGATTTTCATATTTATTAGTAACCTAATTACTCGCGAAGGCGGATGGTCAGACTGTTAATCCCCCTACCCGCCAATTGCTCACTTAGGCGGCCCACCTCCTCCGCCCCATGGGGGCCGCTACGCACCCGGTGATAGACCTCGCCATCATTAATCGTCACCGTCTGAATCTCCGCCCGTACCGCCATATCAGCCAGCTCCCGCCGCCGCCGCTCGGCATCCTCGACCCGCCGAAAGGAGCCAAGCTGCAACATATACTGGGCGTTGGGATCGGTGACCACCGGAGTCGGGGAGGAGAGCGGCGTGGTCGGCTGAGTACTCTGCGGTGTAGTCGTCCCCCTCCCCTGCCCTTGGGCCGGTGGCACCACCTCTTCGCGCTCCGCCAAAATGGTGTAGAAGTCAAAGCGCGGCTCTGCGGGCCTGGGTGGCGGCTCCACCCGCGGACGCTCACTCGGTGACTCCGACGCTCGGGCCGGGGGTCTCGCTGGCGGCGGCGGCGTGGGCGACTCAATCGGTCGCGTCAAGGTGCGTGGCGGCGGCTCCGCTGGTGGCGGCGGTGGTGGAGGGGTAGGCGGCGGCCGGGGGATGGCAACCGGCTGTTCCACCACTGGCGGGCGCACCGGCTGCTGCTGTACCACCAATGGCGGAGGAGCAGGGGTTATCGGCTCACTGGCGACCACTTGCGGTATCTGCGGGGTATGTACCGTCTCTCCCCCGCCATCACCCGGCACACCCTTCAAGCAGAGCAGACCAGCGAAAAAACCACCGGCCATTGCCCCAGTGATAAACCAAAGCCATCCCGGAGGAACCGAGGAGTTTTCCCGTGAGGAGGCCGCAACCCGGTCTTTATAGTCTATACTCATCTGCGCTTACCTTACCCCGCTATCTCTCCACAATACACCCGCGCCCTTCCTCCCTGTCGTAACCTCGCCTCACATCTCCTCCGGTGCCGACACACCGAGCAGACCCAAGGCGTTACGCAACACCTCACGCACCGCCAGAATCAACTTGATACGACCATCACGCAGCGCCGCCTCCTCAACCAGAAATGGATGGGCGTTATAATAGGTGTGAAAATCATTCGCCAGCTCACGCACATAGTGGGTCAACTGATGCGGCTCATGCTGGAGCGCGGCACTCTCTAACACCTCGGGATAGCGCGACAGCGTCCGCTTAAGGGCCATCTCATGGAGGCTGTCGAGCAGCTCCAGATGGGTCGTCCCCGCACTCGGCTCCACCGCCAACTCCCGCTCCGCCGCTTGGCGCAACACACTGCAAATGCGGGCATGGGCATACTGCACATAGTACACTGGATTATCCGACGACTGCGACTTCGCCAGATCAAGATCAAAATCAAGATGCTGCTCACACTTGCGCATCACATAGAAGAAGCGGGCCGCATCCCGTCCCACCTCCTTGCGCAGCTCACGCAGCGTCACAAACTCCCCGGAGCGGGTGGACATCTGTACCCGCTCCCCCCCCTGATAGAGGATCGCAAACTGCACCAGCAGCACATCCAGCCGTTCGACCTCATCACCCAGCGCTTGCAGCGCCGCCTTCACCCGAGGGACATAGCCGTGGTGATCGGCCCCCCAGATGTCGATCACCCGATCAAAACCGCGCTCCAACTTATCGGCATGGTAGGCAATATCAGATGCAAAGTAGGTGATTTGCCCATTATCACGCACCACCACCCGATCCTTCTCATCACCAAACGCGCTGGAACGAAACCACCACGCCCCCTCCTGCTGGTAGAGATGCCCCGACTCCCGCAACCGGTCGATCAACTGATTAACCTTGCCTGACTCGGTAAGACTTCGCTCCGAATACCACTCCTCATATTCGACCCCAAACAGCGCCAGATCATCCCGAATATCCTCCAGGATCGTATTCAGCCCCAGTTCAAAGACAAAGCGGTAGCGGTTATCTCCCAGCAGTCGTTTGGCTTGGTTCACCAGCCCATCAATATGGGCCTCCTTATCGCCGCCGACCGGCTCATCCGCAACCACCCCGGCAAACACCTCACTCGCCGCCACCTGGTAGGTATTTCCATGCTCGCGATGCAAGGTTGCGGCAATATCCCAAACATAATCCCCCTTATAGCCATTTATGGGAAAGGGGATCGTTTCGTCACACAGCTCCAGATAGCGCAGCCAGACACTGGCGGCCAAAATATCCATCTGCCGACCGGCATCATTAACATAGTACTCACGGTGTACGCAAAACCCGACCGCCTCCAGCAGCGCCGCCACCACCGCCCCATAGGCCGCCCCCCGGCCATGGCCGACATGCAGCGGCCCGGTTGGGTTGGCCGAGACAAACTCCACCTGCACCCGCTTCCCCGCCCCCACCTGGCTACGCCCAAAGTTCGGTCCCTGGGACAGCGCCTCCGCCACCACCGCATCGTAGGCGGCAGTGGCGAGAGTGAAGTTGATAAAGCCCGGCCCGGCAATCTCCACCCGCTCCAACAGCGGCGAAGCGGGCAGCGCGGCTACCAACCGCTGCGCCAGATCACGCGGTTTGCAGCCCGCTTGCTTGGCCAGTACCATGGCCACATTGCAGGCAAAATCGCCATGGCGCGGGTCGCGGGCACGCTCAATCAGCGGTGGCGCAGCCGCCTCGGGGGGGAGCTCACCCGTCGCGACGAGTTGGGAGAGGGCCTGGAAAACCAACTGTTGGAGTAGATGCTTCATAACGTCTGACCGCCCTAGGTGCTATGGTTCGGAGAAACGGGTTAGAATACCGAATAAACTGCGTTCAGGTCTATCACCAATTTCTGATAGAGTTCTCCGATTTTTTATCAATAGATTGATTTTTCGGAAAAATTACCCACAAAAGCGCAACCACTACAGTAGTTATTGAGCAGGATTATGCCCCACCCCACCCTCATTCTGATCGCCGCCATGGCCAAAAACCGCGTCATTGGTCACCACAACCGCCTCCCTTGGCACCTCCCCGCCGACCTGCGCCACTTTAAGGCACTAACCCTCGGCAAGAGCCTGCTCATGGGACGCAAAACCTGGGAGTCGCTCCCCGGCCCGCTCCCCGGTCGCCAGTTGATCCTCCTCACCCGCGACCCCCACTACCGCGCCAACGGCTGCCGCATCGCCCACACCCTGGAGCAGGCCCTCACCCTAGCTGGATCGGATCACGAGCTATGGGTCGCCGGTGGAGAGAGCCTCTACCGCCAGACCCTCCCCCTCGCCCAGCGCCTCTACCTCACCGAGATCGCTTGCCAACCAGAAGGAGACACCCACTTTCCCGCCTGGCCCGCCGCCGAGTGGGAGTTGCTCGACAACGAACCCCATCCGGCAGATGAGCGCAACCCCTACTCCTACCGCTTCTCTCTCTATGGGAGGCGCGAGACGCTAGATGCTAGGCGCGAGACGCTAGGTGCGAGGCGCTAGGTGCTAGGCGCTAGGCGCGAGACGCTAGGCGCTAGGTGCGAGACGCTAGGCGCTAGGGTCGAACCTCGAACCTCGTACCTCGTACCTCGAATCTCGCCCCTCGCCCCTCGAATCTCCCCAATTTTGCCGTTTCCGTTACGCTTCGCTATACTTACCCCCCAGCAAATCCCCTGAAGGGGTCCGATCGACTGCCCTGGAGTACCCATGAAGTTCACTGTTT
>SLIM01000343.1 GCA_007135625.1 Gammaproteobacteria bacterium | reverse complement strand
GTTCCCCATTGGCGCGGCGGTTGCAAATGTCCCCGCGCCACACCTCGCCCTGCTTGATCTGCTCCCAGATGTTACGGTAGAAGGCGCCGTCGTGGACTCCGGAGGCGAGAAAGTTGGGCTTACGTCCGAGCATCTGCTCGACCGAGTAGCCGGTGATTTGGGTGAAGGCGGGGTTGACGAACTCAATGACCCCGTTGGCATCAGTAATCATCACGCTGTTGTTGCTCTGCTCCAGCAGTTGCTGAAAGAGCAGTAGGCGCTCGCTATTACGGACCAGTTCGCGGTAGGCCGTGCAGCGACGCAGCGCCCGCTGCAGGATCGCCGGGATCAGCTCCAAGTGGCCACCGTCGGGGTGGCGCTGCAGGTAGTCGATGTTGAGGTGCTGCTGTAGCCAGCCGCCAGTGCCGGGGGGCATGCCGTCGCCGACTACCAGCAGCGGTAGCCGGGAAGGGAGATCTTTGGCCAAGATAGCGAGTTGGCCGCTCGCCAAGAGCGCCCCGTCGATTAGGATCGCTTGGTAAGGCTGCGGGCCGGGTGGCTGGTGGATCGCCGCCAAATCGTCCACTTCCTCTACTTGAAATCCCTGCGCTCGCAGTTGTTCTGCCCCGAGTCGCTCTCCACTGTGGGTGATCAACAGCAGCAAGGGTGGCCCTCCCGGGGTGTCACTAAGGGGGGGAGGAGGGATCGCCGGTGCTGAGAGGAGTGGAAATAGCTCTTTATCCATCTCTTTGGGTAGATTTGGTGTCGGGGAGTGGCAGCGGGAGCGGGCGGGCAAGCTGCTCTCCCAGTGCCGCTGCCTGCTGTTGCAGTGCCTGAAGCTGCTCGGTAGTGAGCCGCTCTCCGGGTTGCAGTTGGGCGAGTTGCTGCTGTAGGGGCTGCAACAGGGTATTTAGCTCCTGCGAGAGGGTGTGCCGCTGGGCGAGGAGCTGCTGTTGCAGGCGGTAACTGGCGAGGTGGGCGTGAACCCGTGCCAGTACCTCATCTTTTTGCACCGGTTTGGTGATGTAGTCCACTGCACCGACCCATAGCCCTTGGGCTTTGTCGATGGTGTCGGAGAGCGCGGTCATAAAGATCACTGGCAGCCAGGCGTAGGTCGGGTCGGCCTTAATGCGGCGGCAGGTCTCAAAGCCGTCGATCCCCGGCATCATAACATCGAGCAGGATGAGATCGGGAGGGTCGTAGTGAATGACCTCTAGGGCGTGAATGCCATCGGGGGCGATGGAGACCTCGTATCCTTGGGTGATCAGAAACTCAAACAGAACCCCGATGTTTTCCGGGACATCGTCAACGATCAGGATGCGTGCCGGTTCGTCGGAGGCCTGTTCCTGGAGATGAAAGGAGGTTTCAATCGACATAAAATTGCTGGCTAAATCGGGCGTTAATGAGCTGACTGCTCCCCTCCGGGCGAACGCGCAGGCGGAAGTGGATAATCTCCTGGTCGATAATGGGAAAGCTGCCGATGTAGTAGATCGCGTCGCCTTCGCGAATCTCTTTTAGTGTGATGCTCTTACTGCGCTGCATCAGGTCATTGGCCGCGATCTCAATCGTGGCGGCGACCGCTTGACCGGTGGTGCCGGGCTGTTCGCGGATTACTGCAATATTGACCATGCCACGATATTTGCTGCGGTCGAGGTCGTGACGGCGGGCCACTTCGGGGGGGATGAAGTCGGCCTTAAAGGCGTTGTGGTGGATGGTATACTCTCCACTGCGGGTAGCGACCTCGGCCAACAGAGGGGTGCCGTAGAGCAGGGTGAGGAGTAGCGGAAGTAGTAGGGTAATGTTGCGTTGCATAATGTTCTCTAAAGTTGCTGGTCTGAACTGGGCGATAGCGGATGCGTGTAGCCGGTGGCCCGCCCCGCTCCGCGCTCCTTAGCTAGCCGGGCCGCGCTGGCAACGGTAGAGGGCGATTTCTCCGAACAGATTGGGGAGAAAGCGGATGCCAGCGCGAACACGATGCGTGTAGTCTACAACACAACGCTCCAAAATAGTGATATTGCGCTGCGCACAGAGCTGCTCGAAGTCATCTAGGGTACAGAGGTGGATGTTGCTGGTATTGTACCACTCAGCGGGGAGCGCTCGCGATTTGGGCATGGTACCGTGCAGCCCGATCTGTAACCGGTTGCGCCAGTAGCCGAAGTTGGGCAGGGTGACGATCCCCTCGCGCCCTACGCGGAGCATCTCGGCAAGCAGGTGGTCGGGATCACTCATCGCTTGCAGCGTTTGGGTCATAATCACATAGTCGAAGGATTGGGTCTCGAAGTCGGGGAGGCCGGCATCAAGGTCAAACTGCATGACGTTAATCCCGCCTTTTACACACTGTATGATATTGTCGGGTTCGATCTCCAAGCCGTAGCCGGTCACCTGTCGCTCGTCACGCAGTAGCCGCAGCAGGGTGCCGTCACCACAACCGAGGTCAAGGAGTCGCGAGCCGGGGGTGATCCAGTTTTTGATGATCGCAAGATCTGCGCGAAGCGTGTTCATACTCCAGCCTCCTCGGCGATTCGTTCCATATAGGCCCGTAAAACTTCAAAATAGTAAGTGATTGGCATCAAAAAGGCATCGTGGCCCTGATTCGCCTCAATCTCGCAGTAGCTCACCTTGCGCTTGGCTTCGATCAGCGCCTTCACCATTTCGCGGGAGCGGGCCGGGGAGAAGCGCCAGTCGCTGGTGAAGGCAGCGAGCAGGAACTCGCAACGGGTCTGGCGCAGCGCCTCGCTCAGGTCGTTGCCAAAATCGGCGGCGGGGTCGAAGTAGTCGAGGGCCTTGGTCATCAGCAGGTAGGTGTTGGCATCAAAGCGATCCACAAAGGATTCACCCTGGTAGCGCAGGTAGCTCTCCACCTGAAACTCCACATCAAAGCTGTAGCTGATTCGCCCCTCGCGCAGTTCGCGCCCAAACTTGGCCCGCATCGCGTCGTCAGAGAGGTAGGTGATGTGGCCGAGCATACGCGCGAGCATGAGGCCGCGCCGTGGAATGGTGTTGCGTTCGTAGAAGTGGCCGCCGTGGAAGTCGGGATCGGAGAGGATCGCTTGGCGGGCGACCTCGTTAAAGCCGATGTTTTGGGCCGAGAGTTTGGGGGCGGCGGCGATGGCGAGGCAGTGGCGCAGCCGCTCCGGCTGGTCGATGGCCCACTGCAACGCCTGCATTCCGCCTAAGCTGCCGCCGATGACGGCGGCCCACTGTTCGATGCCAAGATGCTCCATGAGGGCTTTTTGGCTGATAACCCAGTCGCGCACGGTGACAATCGGAAAGTCGGGGCCGTAGTGCTTGCCGGTGGCCGGGTTGATGCTATTGGGACCGGTGGAGCCTTTGCAGCTTCCCAGGTTGTTGGAGCAGACGATAAAGAAGCGGTTGGTGTCAAACGGCTTACCCGGGCCGATGGCGCTCTCCCACCAGCCCGGTTTGCGATCTTGTTCGCTGTGGTAGCCAGCGGCGTGGTGGTCGCCGGAGAGGGCGTGGCAGATCAGTAGAGCGTTACTGCGCTCGGCGTTTAACTGGCCGTAGGTCTCATAGACCAGTCGGTAGTGGGGCAAAATCTGGCCGCAGGTGAGGGGTAACGGGGTGTCGAAGTCGTGCTGCTGTGGGGTGACGATGCCGATGGAGCCGTTGCGTTTCGATGCTTGCATGGTGAGGCCGCTGAATAGTGTCAGGTGGATGGGGAGCGGGAGGGGCCTTTCGGGTCTACGACCTTGGGTTTAATGCTCTGCCCTCCCAGCGGGGATTGGGTATCGGTCAAGGTGTTGTGCATATTGCGTAGCGCAGTAAGCTGGCGGGTAATGGCGTTATACTGCTTCTGTAGCTCGGCCATGCGCTTGGTCAGGGTCTCTTTCGACTGGCTGATCTTCTGCAGATCTTTGAGGTGCTGCTCCATGTGGTCTTTGTGGTCGCGAATTTGGTAGATCAGCGGCTCCATCGAGGATTTGAGCCAGTTATCGACATCCTGTCCGGCGTGGTCGAAGAGGTCACGCGCCTGAATGACCATGGCGTTAATAAATCTTCTTAGGACAAAGTGCTTCTCCGTCATCGCCATCACGGGACTTTTGCGAAACGCCTCCGCCTCCTGGTGCAGGAGTTCCAGCGAGACCCGGTAGCGCATCATGGATAACATCTTCGGTTGGGCGACGGTAAAACCGTGTTCGTTCTGAAAGTGGCGGTAGATACTGCGAATCAGTTTGCGAATCGACTCGCTCTGTTCGACGGCGGCGTGCATCTGGCTGCGCATGTAGTCAAACAGCATCTGCATGTTAACCTTGAGTCCATGGGTCGTCCAGTTCCCCTCCATCGCCTTTTTGGTCTCCTCAATCCGCTCTTCCAGTTGCTTGAGATCAAGCGTTTTGCGCAGTTGGCTCGACTGCTCCTGCAAAACTTTGTGGCTAGCCTGAAAGCTATTGACGTTCTTCATGTAGGCCGCCTGCTCCTTGCGGGTCTCCTTCATCATGTGTTCAATCACGTCATTGCTCTTGCCACTCAGTTGCTTAAGCTCGTCGATCTGGGTCTTGATACGGTTCAGTTTGGAGGCGACAATACCGTAGCTGTTCTCCACCATATTGCCAATACCCGAAATGATCGTCTCCTGAACGATCTTCTGGCGCGACTCCAGCAGATCGCGGGAGAGGTACTCTTCGAGCGAGAGCAGGCGGCTGCGGGTGAGGAGGGCATCGTCGCGGCGGATCTTGGCCAGCAGCCCTTTTTGCGCGGAGACCGGAAAGACCACCGACTCATCAATCCCCAAAATCTTGGCGGTGGTGGCGACCTGCCGCCGCACGGTGTCATCAATCGCCGAGGGGGTGGAGAGTTCATCCCATAGGGTGTCGATCTTATTCAGCACCACCATCAGCCCCTTTTTGCGGTTGCTGTGGAAGTTGCGAATGTGGCTCTGCCACATATCGAGATCTGATTTGGTCACCCCGGTGTCGGCGGCAAGGAGAAAGAGGATCGCCTGCGAGGAGGGGAGCATGTTAAGCGTCAGCTCCGGCTCACTGCCGAGGGCGTTGAGTCCGGGGGTGTCGAGGATCGAGAGGCCTTTTTGCAGCAGCCGGTGGGGAAAGCTGATAATGGCGTGTCGCCATTTGGGAATATCGACCTGTGCCGGGGGCTTGGCATCGTTGCTGTAGAGCTGCTCGTCGTAGAGACCGAGGCGAATCGCCTCCTCGCGGGGGGCGGGACGGGTAGCAACCACCTCTTTGAGGGTGCTTTCGATCTGGTCGATGGAGTTGGGGTCGAGCAGATGGATTGTCCATTTGCGGTGGTCACGCTTCAGCTCCGAGAGGCTGGCATCCTCCAGGCGGGTCTCAATCGGCAGCAGCCGAATGTAGGCGCGATTGACCTTTTTATCCCAAAACATTTCGGTCGGACACATGGTTGTCCGTCCGGCGGTAGAGGGGAGCAGACGGCGGCCATAATCGGCGAAGAAGATGGCGTTAATCAGCTCAGTCTTGCCGCGTGAAAACTCAGCAACGAAGGTGATGCTGAGGTGTTCGCTATCGAGGGCGGAGAGGCACTCGCGAATCTGCTTCTCAGCGGTGGGGGTACCCAGGCGCGATTTTTGCAGCCAGGTGCGGTAGCGATCCACCGTCTCGATGAGATGCTTTTTCCATAGTTCGTAGGACTCTACCTGCTGCTCAAGTTTTGTCTTAGCCATCGACCCGATCCTCTGAGGCAACCTGTAAAAGCTGCTGTAACAATCGAAAAATAAAAAGGATTATAGCCTACTTTAATCCCTTTGCACATCCTTTTGCAGGGGCCGGACGACGGCATACCCCGCACCGCCCGCTGCTCCTCAGTTGCCGGTTTGCAGGCGGTATCGGCTAGAGCAGCGTGGGGTTAGAGATTCTCACCGCTGTAGCGGCTCTCCTCTTCGTGCTGCTTGCGGGCGACCTCAATCTGGCGGCGGGCATCCCACACCTCTTGGCGCTGCGTCACCCGCTGCTCCCAGACCCCTTCGCGCTCAGGGATCGAGCGTTCACCGAAGAAAACCTGGCGCATCAGCTTGTAGCCGAACTGAAGCAGCGGCAGATCCTCTTGCTCAAAGATGCGATAGGTACTCTCTTCCAGTTGATAGGTGGTACGAAAGTTTTCGCTCAGGACGAAGCGGCGCAGACGGTCGATGTCGTAGGAACACATGAAGAAGAACTGCAAGCTGCTCTCGGGAGGCCGTCCTACGGTCGGCCCGGCGGAGCGCTTTTTCAGCATGATTTGTAGCCACTCTCGATTGTGTTCGGCGTAGGCGGCGATCTGCTGCTCGCCAAGGTACTCTTGAATCGACAGCTTGCGCTCTTCGTCGTGACCTCGGCAGTGGGACTCGGTGACCAGGAAGTAGTGGGTCTCATCCTCACTCGAACCGGCTCGACGCATCGCCATGTGACCAACCGGATAGTAGCGGCAGGCGGTGGGGCGATTTTGGTAGACGCTGCACCCCTGCTCGGTGACAAACAGGCAGGCCCCCGCCTCGTCGGTACGCAGCTTGATGCCGGGCAGCCCATCCTGATCCATTGGAAAGGGGACGGTATGCTCCTTGAGAAAGTCGGTCGCCGACTTGCCGAGCTGCTCTTTGAGACGAATGACATCGTATGGGGTAAGGGTGATGTCCGCCCGCTTGCAGCAGGCGTTGAAGCAGGAGATTTCGGGATGACAGCGAAACTGGATGGTGGAACCCAGCTCCAATTTGGTGGGTATCATGTCACTCTTAAAGGGGACATCAAACTCTTCTTTCATTACAAAGCTCCTGATCGCCGGGTAGTGCGCTCGGTTCGGATGCAGAGCGCGTAACCGCAAGATACTAACACAGCGGTCAGGTGGCGAACAGCCTTGGGAGAGCGAGAAGAGCGGAGCGCGGACAGAAAAGAGCGCGAAGGAGGGAGGGGCGGCGAGATTTTTGGCTCCCCTACTCGCCTCCTTACCTCCCTACCAGGAGGGAGCCGTGCCGGGCAGGTAGGGGCCTTCGATCTGTTGCGAAAGCGGTGGGGTGTGCTGATTCATGCGGGCCTCGATCTCCTCCGGGGTGGGGCGGGGCTGTCCGAGGAGGGTAGCGAGCAGGTCACGCAGCTCCTCTAGGTAGCTGTGGGTGAGCATTGCGAGGGCGGCGTAGAGGTCGCTGGCGCAGCGCTGGGCGACCCGGCGGCTGAAGTCGCCAAGCCAGCGCAGCAGATGCTCGTCCAGAAAAGTGGCGAGATCTTCGAGTTCCTGCGGGGCTTGTGCCTGTTGCAATAGGTGGGCGATGAATTGCAGTTGCAGTACCAGGTGGTCATCAGAAAAGCGTCGCCAATCTTCGGCGACCAAGTGGTGGCGACGGTACCAGTCGCGGATCTGGAACATCGGCTGCTGCATCGCCAGTCCATCGGGATCGAGCCACACCGATTCGCAGGGGGAGGCACGCAGGCGGTAGTTGAGGTAGATGTCGGCAAAGTCGGCGGCCAGGTGGTCGAGATGGGCATCGGGGATCGGTACGGGGAGACGGGTGATCACCTGCTGCATCACCTCCAGAGCCGTTTTGCCATGGTCGCTGTCGAGACACAGGCCCAAGCCTTGGGGAAAGTGGTTGGCTTTGAGCTGTTCCAGCGTTTCGCGGGATAGCTCGCTAGCGTGCAGATGGGTAAGCAGGTAGAGGTCATCGCTCAGGGCGGCGGAAAATGGCTGAAGGGTCGTCAAGGGGGGACTCTCCCGTGCTAACGAGGTAGAAAAGGGGCGGTGCTTGCCGTCGGCAGAGGTGCTGCCGACGGGCTGGAAGGGTTTACTCGACGCGGCCCTTGCTGTGCGGTACAAAGACAATCGAGGGGTCGGTCAGTTCCGGGTTGGCCATGTTCTTCACCTGGCGTACCGGCGTATCATTCGGGCCGATAGCTTTGGTGGAGTACTGGTTGTTGCGTAGCTGATCAATCGGGCCGATGTCCAGTACTCGCATCATGCAGGCCATGACACAGTAGGGCTTGCGCCCGGCATCAATCTCATCTACGCAGAGGTTGCACTTTTTGACGATCCCTTCGGAGACATCAAACTGCGGCGCACCGTAGGGGCAGGCAGCCTCACAGCGGCGACAACCGATGCAGAGGGTGGAGTCGATATCGACGATTCCATCCTTGGTGCGCTTAAATAGCGCCCCGGTCGGGCAGGTCGGCAGGCAGGCCGGCTCGGCGCAGTGGTTGCAGGACATGTTGACCATATAGGCGTAAACATCGGGGTAGGTTCCCCCCTCGACATACATCACCCGACGAAAACGCGGCCCGGCGGGCAGACCGTTTTTGTCCTTACAGGCGATTTCACAGGCGCGGCAGCCAATGCAATCGACGTTGTTGTGGACAAAGCCGAGCTGCATCTCCGGTTCTACCGGGGTGTAGTATTCACGCTTGCGGGCCTGGATAGCCTCTTTGATCTTGGCAATATCTCGATTCTCAGCCATGATAGGAACTCTCCGTCAAAGGTCGCGGCGAAAGACATGGGAGCGGGCAGTAGCCAACTGATCCCAACCGGGGCGGTGCTTCAGGTCGGTCTTCTCAACGGCGACCAATATGGTGTTGTAGAGGAAGGAGCCTGCTGGGCTTGGTTCATCCAGTGTGAGCATATCGGGATTACCTGAACGATCAATGCCATTTTCATCCAGATCCATCCACGCTCCCTCATAAATAATCGCGACTCCCGGCATACAGCGCTCGGTGGCGTAGACCGGCACCACCAGTTTACCGCGATCATTCCAAACGATCACTTGATCCCCGGTCTTCACTCCCAGCCGCTTGGCATCACTGGCGTTAAGGGTGATCTCCTGGTCGTAGGTCTCACGCAGCCACGAGCAGTTATTGAAGATCGAGTGGGTACGCCAGCGCGGGTGCGGGGTGATGAGGTGGAAGGGGAACTTCTTGGTCATCTCCGGATTATTGAGCGACTCGGGATGCTCGATCCACTTTGGAATAGATGGAATATGGGAGCCGTAGCGGGTGCGTGTCCAGTCGCTGATCTGCGCCAGTTCGCTGCTAAGGATCTCAATTTTGCCCGAGGGGGTCTGAAACGGCTTGCCCTGCTCGATCTGCTCGCGAAAGGCGACCAGTGGCTGGTCAAACTTCAGCTTGTAGACACCGCGCTGCTTAAACTCCTCCCAGCTCATGTCGATGTTATGGCCCGGCATCACCTGTTCATCCCACCAGGCCCGCAGGTAGGCCTCATCGACGGCATCGGGATTGAAGAAGTAGCTACGGTCAGCGCGTGGGTTGTAGCCCTTACCGAAGACCTCTCCACCAATCCGGTAGGCAAGTTCGGTGAAGACCTGAAAGTCGCTCTTCGACTCGCCCAGCGGCTCAATAACCTTGGGACGATGAATGTAGTAGTGCCCCTTGTACCACGGCAGCGCGACATCGTGGCGCTCGAAGTGGGTGGCGATAGGGAACAGCACATCGGCATAGAGACCCGAGGTGGTGATGGTGGAGTCCATGCAGACCACCAGCTCCAGCTTTTTAATCGCCTCAATTTCGCGATTGATGTTGGTGAGCTGGTTAAACCAGTTGGAACCCTGCCAGAAAATCGCCTTAATGTTGGGGACTACGCCGTCGAGTTCGTCGTTGCGCGGCCAGAGTCCCGCCTCGACCCGATCAACGTTAGGATAATTGAGGACGATGTGCGCCCAGCGATCCGATTTGATCGAGGAGAACCAGGTATTGGCGTACTGATCATAGGGGTAGGCGACCGCCTTAGCGCTCCACGCCTTGCCAACCCCTTCGGCACACCCTCCAAGAATACCGATATTGCCGGTCATCGCTTGCAAGGCAGCGGCCATGCGGTTGTACTGTTCGCCATAAGCGGCACGACCGGGAGACCAGCTCGCCTTGAGGGCTGCCGGTTTGGTGGTCGCGTACATTTCGGCCAAGCGCTTGATATCTTCTGCCGAAACTCCACAAATCTTGGCGGCCCACTCGGGGGTTTTGGGGATACCGTCATAGGTGCCGAAGATATAGTCGCGGAAGTTCTCTTTACCGTTCGGGGTGTTAGTCGCCCACTCCGGCATCGTACCGGCATCCATCCCTTGGGTAAAGCGGTCAATGAACTCCTGGTCATGGAGGTTCTTGTCAAAGATATAGTGCGCCATGCCGGCCATCATCGCGGTATCGGTGTTGGGGCGGATCGGGATCCACCAGGCATCGTAGGCGGCGGCGGAGTCGGTATATTGCGGATCGACCACCACAAACTTGCACCCCGCCTGCTTGGCCATGCGCATGTAGTAGAAGGTGTTGCCGCCGTGGAAGGTGTAGGCGGGGTTCCAGCCCCACATAATGATCAGCTTGGAGTGGGCGAAGGCATCATCTTCGTTACCGTCATCAATGGTGCCGAACGTCCAGCGTGAGGAGGTGGTGGTACCCTGGTAGGAGGGGACTGACCAACTGTTGGTGCGGCAGCCGAACATGCCGAGAAAGCGCCCGAGAAGCCCCTCGATTTGGTCGGATTTATGAAGTACCCCGTAGGAGGCTCCGGCGTAACTCTGGTCAAGAATTGCGGTGGGTCCATACTCATTTTTGATGCGAATCATTTCGCGGGCGACCTTATTGAGCGCCTCATCCCAGGAGGCCCGGCGAAAACGCCCTTCACCGCGCTCGCCGACCCGAATCATCGGGTAGAGCAGCCGCTCGGCAGAGTAGAGGCGCTGGCGGTAGGAGCGACCGCGCAGACAGGCCCGCAGTTGCGGCTCTTCAGCGGTATCCTTGCCAAACTCTCCGTCACGTTGGTAGCGACCATCGTCGGTGGAGAGGCGAACAATGACATCCCCCTGCTTGTGCGCCACCAGCATGTGACGCGAGCCGCAGTTGTGGGCGCAGGAGGTGACGACGGTCTCTAGGTCATCATCCTTCAGGTAAGGTTCATAGGGGAATGCCTCCGCCTTATTGACGGCGGCGAGGTTGATCAGACCGCTACCCATGCCGGTGACGGCACCCGCCGTTCCTACCTTGAGGAATGAGCGACGGGTGAGGTTTACCTTCTCGGCAAGTAGCTTGGCGATTGAGTCCGAGGTCATGCGTTGGCTCCTTTCGAAAGACTTGTGGTTGTTGACCGCAACAGAATCGTGGGATCAAGCTAGCGTAAAAAGCGACTCTGGCTCTGGGTTGGGCGATCTTTAGCCCACTCCGGCGCGGGGGTCATACCGGGCCACTCATTGCGCGGGTAGGGATAGGGGATGCGATACCAAGAGCGCCCACCGTGGCAGCTATAGCAGGTCTCTGGATTCTCTTTGGCGGCCTGCTCAATCGCTTCATCGTGCAGGTAGTTCACCTGATGGCGCGTGGTTCGAATCGCGGCATGGCAAATCATGCAGTCGTTCTGAAACAGGTGACCGAACTCCTGCCAACTGCCGGGGACTCCCATGATTGGGGCGTTGAACTGGCCATGACAGAGCAGGCAGGTATCGGGGTCAACCGATTTGCGAAGGGTATAGGCCGCGCTGTCGGTCGGAGGGATGGGGGCCTCTTCGCGTGGGTTGTGGCCTTGGTGGCAGGTGTTGCACTGCAAGTTCATCAGCTCTTTGGCTAGCGGGGTCTCCAAGTGGCGGCGGTGAAAAGTCTCCTGTTCGCCAGCATAGAGGGAGATGGTCTGATACCAAGCGAGGACATCACTGCGAGCGACTCCGGCAGGGGATTGCTCCAGCGGTGTAGCCTCCATGATCTCACGGTGACAGGCGAGACACTGCTCGTTGGTTGCGCTCTCAATGGCGGGGGAGAAGTGAATGGGGTCCCAACGGGCATCGTCGTAACTCGTGGGCGGTGCGGCGTGTACTGCCCAAAGGGTTGTCACTGTGAACAAAAAGAGGGTGGTCAGTAGTTTATTTACCAACATCCGGTGATCCTCACGAGGGTTGATCGTGACCTTGCAGTGACAGAGATGATTGGGATAGGGCGATCCTCAAGGTTAGCTACCAAAGTCCGCTCTGCCGCTGCAAGGTCACAAAATCTGAATGGGGTGCGGCGCGTCCTTGCGCCATTTATTGCGGTACTACCTTACCAGCATTGCGTTACTAAGTCCGGTGAAGGTCTTAGTAGGAGGGCTGCCAGCCACCCATGCCGCCCATGCCGTACATGCCGGACATGCCGCCCATGCCGCCCATGCCGGACATTCCGCCCATGCCGGACATGCCACCCCTGCCGGACATTCCGCTCATTCCGCCCATGCCGGACATTCCGCCCATGCCGGACATTCCGCCCATGCC
>SLIM01000008.1 GCA_007135625.1 Gammaproteobacteria bacterium | reverse complement strand
GCGGCCTCGGCTTCGATCCATTCGACGGTGGTAAACCGCCCCTTCGTCTCGGAGTCATACCAGCATCGAACAAAGAGCCGCTTCGTCAATCACCCTTCAGGTTTTTAGCATTTAAGCAAAACCCGATAACCTTGTCAACAGTTTTTTTCACCCACAATCGACTGCTGGCTAATTATCCAAGTGTAAATCAGGGTATCCACGCAACCATCCCCAACCACCCAACCCCTAACCACACAACCCCAAGCAATCAACCCAAAAATCCCAACCCACCCCACGCCGCCAGTACCAGCCTTTGAGTACGGCACTCACCAAACTCGCGCATTTCGTTGTTTTTGAGTACGCGGAAGGTTTCGGAGGGGTAATCGTTGCCCATCACCTCGGTAGGGTCGAGGATGTAGCGCAATTCATCGCGGGTGAGGCGGTAGAGGTGGGCGTAGTAGGCATCGAGTTCGGCGCGGAGTTGGGCGCGGCGTTCCGGGTTCCAGGGAAAAGGGGGGCCGTGGTGGCCGAGATCTTCGGCCCAGGGTTTGAGGTCGTGGGCGGTGTAGGTGAGTTCCAGAACGCGGGGGAGGATGAAGGCGAGGTCGGTTTCGCTGTAGTGGTCGGGGGGGAGGTTCGGCAACTGCTTCTTAACGTGGTACTTTAGGTGCGTACCGCCGACCTTTTGCCGGGCGACATAGTCATGCACCAGCGAGCATTGATCCGCGAGCAGGCAGGACACCTTCAGTCCATGTTTAGGGTCGGGGAACATCAGCAGCAGCGTGTCGCCCGTCGCCACCCTCGGCACCACCGACGCAATCACCGTCCGCTCATCGGTCGAGCGGCAGATATCCCGCCACCCCATCAACCAACCCCGCTCCCAGCCCTTATTACGCAGCCGCGCCTCGACCTCGCTGGCTTCGACCCAGTAGCGCGGGGTGACGGTGAAAGCGGGGTCTTGTTTCTGGGTATCGCTCACGTCGCCACAGCCCTCCTCCGAGTAGGTCGCCCAGCGGTGATCGAACTGGTGAATCATCTTCGCCTCGTAAAGCGGCAGACGGTCAGGCGCTGGGGTGTTGTAAAACAGCCCGCTATCGTTGGCCATGTGAACCATCGCCAGGAAGCGAATCCCCCAAGGATTCACCTCAGGCGGCCCTTCAGCGATCAGCACCGGCGCAACCCGATAGAGCTTCTTAGTCAATGCCGCATCCCGTTCACTGCGAAAGACCGGGCAGGTGAGAGTGTTGGGATTGATCAGGCCGAACTCCTCCGGGGTCAGGGTGAAACGGCGGCGCGGGTCGGCGAGTTGGTGGGTCTGGGTGGCGAAATAGACAAACTCAGCCGCCTCGGCACGGCCCAGGGTGAGCAGGCAGAACTTTATACGGCTATCCACCGCTGGAAACAGCCGCTCCCGATTCTCCATATCGTAGAGACTGGCAAGCTCTCCCGCTTGGGTCAGCCCGGCAAAAAACGCCTTCGTACTGCTATCCGTCGCAATCCCAGTCGGCACAATAAACCCCGCCCTCCCCTCCTCCCGCATCAGTTGCGCGAAAGTCTCGGCAAAGAGCGCGTAGGTATTGACATCCCCCACACCCGTAAGCGGATAGCGCCCGCCCTCATGAACAAAAAGGCTACTCGCCTCGGCACTGCGCCGCGCCGCAAGAAACGCCAAATAGAGCGCCCGCTCCGCCCCATGGGGCGGTGCCAACCCCTGCGCCGCCTCCACCTCCGGGCAGAGGGTATGAAGCAGCATCCCCTCAGCAAGCAACCCGATACGCCGGTTGCGCTCGGCCTTGTGCGGTGCCTCGGCAATAAGCGGGCTGCGGGTGGCAAAAAACTCCTCCTCTTGCAGTTTGATGCGCTCCCACGGCGGATTCCCCAGCAGCAGATCAAATCCCCCCCGCTCCTTGACCTGCCAGAAGGCTTGCCACCAGTGAAACGCCTGCGCCTCTTGCGCCGCCCGGTGCGCCGCTGCGGCAACGCCGGGGCGTGGGTCGCTGCCGTTTAGCACCAGCCACAAATCCTGGCTGGTGGGAATCTGCGCCTCGCAGTCGGCCCGCTTGGGCAGGAGGAAAGCGGCAACAAAAAGGTCTGCCGCAAGGCGGGCTTGGGAGCGGGCGATACTCGCCTCCGTCGCAGCGTGGGCGGCCCGCTTGGCCTCCAGCGCCTCCAGGGTGTCGTCTGGCAGCGCCTCGAAAGTAGCGGCTTCGCTCCCGGTTCCCAGCTCCAGAGTGCGCGTCCAACCGGCTTGCCCCTTGGCTTTCTCCTTGGCGATGGCTTTAAGGGCATCGCGATTGGCCTTTTTAATCCGTTTCACCACCTCTTTATCATCACCCGAAAGGGCGTTAAAAGCCTTGTCGGGAATGCCGTCGTGCAGAATCGCCTCGTCGAGCAGGCCGAGCAGGGCATCGCCGCAGCGCAGATGGGCATCGAGGAAGGTGAGCGGTCGGTCGGGGGTGTAGGCCTCTAGCCAGAGGGCGGTGCGGGCGAGTTCTACCGCCATCGGGTTTTTGTCTACGCCGTAGAGGCAGTTGGCGACGACATCGCGCAGGGCGTGGCGGTAGACCTCTTCGCTGGGGGTGCTGTCGCTGGTGCGGAGTTGCGCCAGGGTCTCGGCAAGGCGGCGGGCGGCGGCGAGCAGGAAGTGGCCGGAGCCGCAGGCGGGGTCGCAGAGGGTGAGGGCGAGCAGGGCTTCGATGGGCTGTTGCGGGTTGGCGGCGAGGGTGCGGGCGATGACCGGTTCTAACGCGCTTTTGATCAGTTCTTGCACTAGGCTGTCGGGGGTGTAGTAGGAGCCGGTGAGCTTGCGGGCGTTGCCTTTGGTGCTGCCCTCCTCTGCGTCGCCGATAAAACTGAACTGACATGCAGTGCCGTTGAGGGTTAGTTGGGGGACTCGTTCTAACAGGCTTTCGTAGACGCTGCCCAGCTCTTCGGAGTCCATATCCCGGTAGTTGACCCGTGAGAGTGCCGCGCCGTCGCGAAAGAAGCAGAGGTTGAAGAGGGCGGTGAGGAGGTGGTGGTTTTCCAGTTGGGCGTGGTCGAGGTCGGGGCATTGGGTGGCATCGAAGAGGCCGCCAAGGGCGGGAAGAGCTAGCGCGGGCTGGCCTCGGCCAAGGCCGCTGAAGGTGATGGTGAGGAGTTGCCAGAGGTCGGCGTGGCGGTCGTAGCTGCGGCGGCGGGCGGCGAGTTGGCGTAGGTGGTTGAGGCTGTAACCGGCGCGGTAGCGTTGGCGGGCTTCGGGGCTGGCTTCGGGGGTGAAGAGGAGTTCGCGGTCTTCGATGGTGGCGAGGAAGATGCAGCGGTAGATGAGGCGTAGCAGTTGTTCGAAGTAGGTCGAGGTGCTCAGTTCGCCCGCTTCGATGCGCTGGCGCAGGGGGCGGTTGTGGGGGTGGGCCAGAAAGCCGTTGCCGAGGGCGCGGAGGGCTTCGGTGACTCCGATGCGTAGGCGGTCGCGGGCGCGGATGCCGTCTTGTTGCGCGGTGTTGCGCCAGCGCTCTAGCGGGCTGTCGTTGGTCGCGCTGCCAGCCGTGCCGAAGCGGCTGGCGTGGGCGAGTAGCCAGAGGGCGGTGAAGTCGGGGTAGAGGCTTTCGCTGAAGATCGCTTCGAGATCGGCTTCGATGTAGGCGGGGCGGGTGAGGCTGGGGTTGTCGCGTAGGATGCGCAGTTTGCGGCCGTTGCTGACCACTGCCCAGAGGCAGTTGCGGTTGGCGTTGAGGTACTCTTGGGCGAGGAGGAAGGGGGAGCGGCGGCGTAGGCCGTCGCCGTAGCATGCGCTGGGTTTGTCGAGGGGCTGGTCGTGGGCGGCGAGGAGTAGCGGTATGCGCCCTTCCCCTGCGGTATGGCCGATGGGGAAGCTGCGTTCGTCTAGGGCGATGGGTGCGGTTGCGCGGAGGTCGCTAAAGCCGAGGACTTGGCGGCAGAGGGGTTCGAGGAGGTGGTGAAGGGTGAGTTGGTGGTGGTCGAGGTCGATCCGCTGCTGGCGGGCGGTGAAGTCTTGCCAGAGGTGTTGGGCGATTTTCCAGGAGCGGCCGATTTCGTCGCGCAGTTTGAGGCCGCGTGGGATTTGGTAGTCGCTCTCCGACTGCTCGGCGGCGTTGCAGTGGGCGACTTTGTTGAGAAAGTCGGGGGCGAGCAGGCCGCCTTCGATGCTGAGGGCGGAGAAGGCGAGTTCGGCGGTGGGGTGGCGGGGCATGGTGCAATCCATTCCTGTTGGTTGGCATCACTCAGGGATAAGCACGAAGAGGCCCATGATGTCCAGCGGTAAGCTGGGGGTGACGCGGTAGTCGCCGCGCCCCTGTGCCGCTTCGCGTACCCGGCGGTGGTCTTCGAGCAGTTGCTGGGCGCGGTTGCGGGCGAGGGTCTCTAGCGTGGGTTGTAGCGCGGGGAGCTGTGCCAGGGCGCGTTGGAGGTGTTGCGTGCGCAGCGGCGGTGGCATGTTGCGGGTCGGTTCTGCCGCCATTAGCGCGGTGGCGGCGCGTTCGGTGAGTGGGGTTTCTTCGCGGCCCGCCTCCAGTCCGACGGTGAGGCTCTCCTCGCACAGCAGCAGGCGGGTGTGGCCCCGGTGGCTGACGGTGAGTTGGTGGCGCAGACGTAGCAGTAGCAGGGTGGTGCGTCTCTCCACTGCGTCGGTGAAGATCGCTCCGGCCCGGGCGACGGCATCGCGTGTGGTGTCGCTCGCAACGGCGGCGGTGTCGAGTGCGGTTTCGAGCAGAAAGTCGGCTAGCACCGAGACGATGGGGTGGGTGCGGTGGATAAATTGGGTGCCCGGTGCGGGGGGTTGATGGAAGTCGATGCGCAGTTTTCCGCTGATGCCCTCGCCTTCGAGGCGCTCGCGTACCGCTAGGGGGAGGCTGGAGCTGTCGAGTTTCCAGTAGCTTGCTGCGGTTTGGCTGCTCTTCTCTAACGGGGTGCCGAGCTGTTGGGCGATCCGTTTGACGAAGCGCTCGACCTCGATTTCGCCGCCGAGGTGGGCGAGGCTTTTGTGCCATTCGGGGAGTACTTCTGCGGGCTTGAGGCGGCGCTGGGCGAAGAGGGTGCGGTTTTTGGCGGCTTTTTCGCGGGCCGAACTCCAGGCGGTGTCGAGGCGCTGCTGCGGGTCGCTCACCTCGAAGTCGAAGTTGAGGCCGAGCTGTGCGGTGCTGCTCCCTTTGCGCAGTAGCACTGCGCCGACTAGCGCTTGGGTCAGCTTGCCTTCGTCGTCGGGCATTGGCACCAGTACGCCAAGCTCTTTGCGGATGCTTTCGGCCTTGCGCAGGATCACTTGAAGTACGGTGCCATCGACTGGGTTATCTTCGCCGTAGAGCATGGTGGTGCGCACTTCGCGGGCTTTTTGGCCGAAGCGGTCTACCCGCCCTTCGCGCTGTTCGTGGCGGGTGGGGTTCCAGGAGAGGTCGTAATGCACTACGGCGGTGAAAAGGTTTTGCAGATTGACCCCTTCCGAGAGGCAGTCGGTGGCGATGAGGATGCGCTGCTCGCTCTCTCCCATCGCTTCAATAACGGCTTCGCGCTCGGCGGATGGGAGCTGGCCGGTGACCGGGGTGATTTGGTGGTGGCGAAAGCGGGGGCGGAGCTGTTCGGCGAGGTAGTGGGCGGTGGCGAGGTAGCGGCAGAAGACCACCGGGTGAAAACCGGCTGCGGTGAGTTCTTTGAGGTGGTCGATCAGTTGCTTGAGTTTGGGGTCTTGATCGGGGCCGGCGAGTGCTTGGGCGCGGTCGATGAGGGCGCTGAGGTGGGCGCTCTCTTCGGTGCCTGCGCCCGGTTCGATATCTTGGGTGGAGAGGTTCTCTTCTACCCCGTCGAGGACGCGCTCGCGCCCCTGCGCTTCGGCTTCGCTGAGGGTGCGTGCGAGTGCTGCCGGATCTTCGCTGTCGGCGGGTGCGCTGCCTTGGAGGCGGGTGCGTAGGGCGTTGAGTGCGGCGGCGGGGGAGGAGGAGATGCAGCGTAGCAGGGCGAGTGCTGCCCACCAGCTCATGCGCTGCTGGAGCAGCCCTTGGCCCTCGGCTCGTGCGACGAGGTCGCGGGCGTAGTCGAGGACTTCGCTGAAGAGCTGCCCCCATGCGCCGGTGAGGCGGTAGGTGATCTCGGCGGTGAGCCGCTCGGGGAAGAGGTTGCCCTCTTGCCACTCTTCGATGTCGGGGCGGCGACGCTGTACAAAGTGGTTGGCCAGTTGCTCGCGTAGCGGTTTGCGGGCATCGCTGGGGAGATCTTGTAGTTGACGAAAGTCGGGGTTGAGGAGTCCTAGCAGGTTGTAAAAGGCCTCTTCGTCGCCGGAGTGCGGGGTGGCGGTGAGGAGGATGAGGTGACGCGAGCTCTCTTCCGCCAGCCCTTTGAGGAGGGTGTAGCGCTGCTGCTTGCCTTGGCCGCTGAAGGTGCAGGTGTGGGCTTCATCGACGATGACGCAGCGGGGGCAGGCGCGTTGAAATTCGTCGCGGCGGCGGTCTGATTTGATGTAGTCGAGACTGACTACGGTGAAGGGGTAGGCTTCGAAGATCGATTGGTTGGCCGGTAGACCGCGCTCTAGCCGGTTGGCGGTGGTGTTGCGCACCACTACGGCGTTGAGGTGGAAGCGCTCTTTGAGTTCGCGCTGCCACTGTTCGCAGAGGTGCGGTGGGCAGAGTACTGCGATGCGGTGGATTTCGCCTCGGTCGAGCAGTTCGCGCACGATTAGGGCGGCTTCGATGGTTTTGCCGATTCCTACGTCGTCGGCGATGAGGAGCCGCACGGTCTGCTGTTTGAGTGCCATGAGTAGCGGGACGAGTTGGTAGGCGCGTGGCTCGACGGCGATGTTGCCGAAGCTGCGAAATGGGCCTGCGCCGTTGCGTAGTTTGAGTTGCAGGGCATCGCGTAACAACTGGCCAGCGGCGAAGTTGGAGGCTTGCTCGACGGTGGGCCAGGGGAAGCGGGCGGGGCGTACCGGCACCGGTTCGATGGGTAGGTAGAGGAGTGTGGCCTCGTCATCGCTGGCACCGAGCGGGCGAAGATGGAGTGTGTCGTGCGCGGAGTGCGGTAGGACGATCCATTCGCGACCGCGAGCGGAGACGAGGGAGCCGGGTTGGAAGGTGGTTTGGGGGGGCATGGTTGGGGTTCCTGTGGCGAAGAGGCAAGTTTTGGTCTTGAGAGTGCATCATTTACGTCATTGATGCGCTTCTTTTAGCACATCCTACCTCTTCAGCTTGCGCAAGTCGCGGTCAAAACTTGCGATTTCCCAATTGTTTTCGGTGGCGGTGACGTGAATGAGTGCATCCACAATATCCACATTATAATCTCTGAACAAAACCAGGCTCTGTTTTTGGCGTTCCTTGTCAGAATTAACGACTCCAGGATAATTCAAAAGCCCTGTCAACGCAGAGACGATTTCTTGGCGAGAAACGGAGTAAACTTTCAATAACACATACACACACTCCACCAAGACACCTTCCAAGACATGCGCTTTGGCGGTTCCGCTCTTGACCGGGGAGAGCAGTATCACCGCTTGTTTATAGAGTTGCGCATTATCTTTGAGCAAATAGCGCAAAATCACGTTAGTATCAAGTATTACTGGCTTCATCGGTGGTTTTACTCCAAGCTAGCTCTCGTTCTTGCGCAAAGGAGAGTGCGGGGCTGCGGGCGTAGTGACTTAAGCTGCCAGCGACATCGTTGGCCTGCTGCTGCTTTTCAATGAAGAGACGAAGGGACTCTTCGATAACTGTGCGGCAATCGGAAAGGCCACTGAGCTGCTGGGCAGTCTTCATTAAATTGTCATCTATTACGACTTGCATAATGTTCTCCTGAAGATTTTTCTCCAAAATGTTGGATTTCATCCGCCCTTTCCCGCGCCAAAGAGATCGGCGTGGGCCTTGAAAATCTCGGGCCAGCGGTCGCGCTCTTTGGGAAAGCGGATGACGTAGTAGCCTGCCGCCTCTAAGCAAGCGGTGATGGCGGTGTCGCGTTCGCGCTGGGCGTGGCGCTCATGGTGCGGGCCGTCGATGAAGAGCGCCGCCTTCCACTCGCGGTAAAAAAAATCTGCCGAGGTCTGGCAGCGCTCGATGGTCTGCTGCCCGTGGTCGGGGAGGCGGTAGCCGTGTTCCCGCACATAGGCCAGCCAGGCCTGTTCCAAGCTACTGCCGCAGAGCCGTTCGAGTTCGCCGCACTGCTGCGCTGCGCTGCGCCCGAGGCTTCCGAACTCCCCCCGTGCGCGGGTGAGTTGGCAGAGGAGATCAAGTACCTTGCCGTCGTTGTCGACATCTTGGCGGTCGATGTGGATATGGTCGGGCTGGTTGGAGTAGGAGAGGAGGCAGCGGTAGCAGCCCGCTTCGCAGATCGGTTTGCCGTGATCGTCTCGCTCCTCTTGCAGCCGCTCGCGCTCCCAGCTCCCCGCTTCGGGAAGCGAGAAGTGCAGGATGGTGAGCGCTTCGCTTGCGACCCTTGCCAGCGCATCCGGCTCGGTGGCCAGACGGGTTAGCACCCCCGCTCCGCCTTCTGCCGATTCGTAGAGGAGAAGCGAGCGGCGCAGGTCGGCCCTGGGCAGCGGTTCCGCCATCAGCTCGCTCTCTTCGAGCTGGTAGAGCGCCTCAATACCGCGCTTGAGGGCATATTGCAGCGTTGCCATGGTTTTGAGCTGAAGCGCTTCAATGGGGCGCACAATGAGGACGTTGCGGCGGTCTTCGACATACGGGACGATGCGCTGCGGCGGGGTCTTGTCGGGCGGGGTGTCGGGTCCCCCTTCGCCGCTCTCTTCGACACCACCTACCCAATGACCGGTAACCGGGTTGATCCCAAATCCGTTGCTCCCTTTCTCTTTGCGCCGCCGCCAGCCGAGGTTCATGCGCCAGACGGTTGCGCTGGGGCCGTACTGAAGTTCTAGCACTGGGGTGTCGTCCACTTGGATGGTGGTTTGTATCATCTGGGGCCGCCCCTCCTGTTCGCTGAACTGGAGGGTGGTCTGCATCTCGTAGCCTTGGCGGGTCCGCTCCTCCTCGTTGGCGGTGATGCGTTCGGCGCGTTTGGTCGAGACATTTTCGATGCGGTAGAGGTTTTGCACGACCACTGCATCGGCGAGTGGGGCGCTGCAGGAGAGGCAGCGGTCGGCATCGCGTTGGTTGCGAAAGTGGCCGTAGCCGCAGGCGGGGCAGAGGCGGGCAACTTCGGTGCTGAGTTTGGTGCCGACCGAGATCTGCTCTTCGGCAGCGACCGAGAGCATGGCGCGTACTACGCGGTACTGGCTCCCTTCGTGGTAGATCAGGCTGTAGGGGCCAAACTCGGATAAGCCTAGAAAGCGCGGACGCGAAAGGAAGTTCTCGCGCCCAATTTTGCCTTTGCGGGCCGGGATGTAGGCCATGAGCGGCAGGCGCGGGAAGTTGTAGCCGGGCAAAAAGCCCTGGCTGGCGAGGTAGCGGTAGGGGTAGAAGTCGGAGTTGGCCGAGCCGGACTCTTGCAGCAGTAGGCTCTGTTGGCGAAAGGCTTCGTCGTGGCGCTGTTTGGCATCGCGCCGGTCGCGCTCACTCGCCGCTGGGTTGTTCATCACCTTTTGGTTGATCTCCATCTGCCGCTGGGTGGCGGCGAAGAGGTCGCGCCAGCGGTCGAATGCTTGATCAAAGGTGTGGAAGGCGCGGCGGAAGACCTCGTCGGCAAAGGTGGGGGTGTACCAGGGGGCCTGCTCGGCGGTGAGTTCCTCGTGGAGCATGGCCAAGACCCGCAGTCCGCGCGCATGGGCGCGTTTTTGCGGGGCATCGGCATCCATCTGCTGGCGGTACTCTTCGCGAAGCGGTGCGGCGGGGTCGTGCATGTCGAGTAGACCACGCACACTCTTATCGAGTTTTTTGTCGGTTTCGGCGAGCCAGATAGCGTGGAGGTGGCTCTCGATCAGTTCGCGGTTGGCGAGGTCGAGCAGCGGCGGGTTGACCTGGCCGTGGACCATGCGCACCGGGTCGCGAAAGAAGTACTGGTCGTGCGGTGACTGGGCGGCGCAGTAGGTGATCACCAGTGCCGGTTGTCCGGCGCGTCCGGCGCGTCCGCTGCGCTGGGCGTAGTTGGCCGGGGTGGGTGGCACGTTGCGCAGATAGACCGTGTTGAGCGAGGAGATATCGACCCCCAGCTCCATGGTCGGGGAGCAGAAAAGCACTGGCAACCATGCGAGCGCTTGGCCGGTCTGGCTCTGCCAGTCGTTGCGATCCTTGGCGGTGAAGCGAAATCGCGCCTCGCGCTCTAGCCGTTTCTCTTGTTCAACTTGGGCGGTGTGTTCGCGGGCCTCGAAGTCGAAGAGGCGATGGAGTGGGTCGGCGAGCATGGCGGCGATGTTGCGGTACAAACTGCGAAAGAAGGGGTTGTCGTTTGCTCCCGCGCTGCCCTCTTCTCTGCCGAGTCGCCACAACAGGCCGGTGCCGTTGAGCTGGTAGCCGTCGATGCCAAACTCGGTTTTTTCCGAGGTTACGAGGCTGTAGGCGCTGGCCGCCTTGAGCAGGGCCGTAATGATCTCTTCACACTCTGCGTCTTTGATTTTGCTGACGTGGGGGTTGTCGCTTTCGTCCGCTTCGCGCCAGGTTTTGGGGCGTTTGATCCGGCGACCGAGTTGGGAGCGGGCGCTGCCGGAGACGAGGTGTTCGACGTTGCGCCGCTTCTCCTCTTTGGGCTTGGCGGTGACGATGAGCCAGTGTGCGGCGGTGGGGTTCTCCTCTTCGGAGAGGCCCCACGGTTCGCGCAAGTTGGCGTAGCTGGCGGTCTTGAGGCGCTCTAGCTCGCTGCTGTCGAGGTAGCGCGAGGCGAGGCAGAGACCTTGGCGCATGGCATCGAAGAGCAGGATCAGCAGCCGCTTGCGCACTGCGGGCGAGGCGGCTTGCAGGGAGAGGGGTGCCGATGACCACGCCTCTTGGTCAGATGCGAGGTCGTCAAGGTCTTGGTATTCGATTTGAATCAGCCCGAGCTGTTCGAGGTTGGGGTTGTTGTAGCGCCAACCACGGCGCAGGTCGAAGTAGATGCGGTAGCCTAAAATCGCCCGCATGATCTGCTGCACTTGGCGGCGGGCGTTGCCTTTGCTGTCGGGGTTCTGCATATACTCGGCGCGTACTCCGGGGTCGTCACGGGCGAAGCCGAGTGCGTTGAAGAGCGCCTCCGCCACTTCGCCTTCGCTCAGGCAGTGGCCGTCGGTCTGCTGAATGGCCGCGAGGAGTGCTGCCCGCTGGAGGAGGAGTTGCAGGAAGTCGTTGAAGTGGCCCGCTTGTAGCGCGGCATCTTGGCGGTTGTCGGTGAAGCCGAGGACCTTTTTGGCCCCCTCCTGCAGCCGCTTCTCCTCTTGGTAGAGGTAGCGCAGTGCCGATAGGGTGAGCATGGTGGTGGCGGAGCTGCGCCCCTCGCCCGATAGCCCGGTGAGTCGTAGTGACTCTTTGCCTGCGGTGGTGTAGACCACGCGGCAGTACAGGCAGAAGCCGAGTTTGCCGGGGATGTACCAACTGCTGGTGCCGTCGCGGGTGTGGCGGCCTTCGCTATCGACCTGTACCCGCTGGGGCCGGCGCTTTTTGTAGTAGGAGCGCAATTTTAGGTCGCCGTCTCGCGTGCGCTCCAGCCAGTTCTCGGGGTAGTTGTCGAGGCTCTCTTCCCAGATCTCGTTGCTCTCCGGCAGTAAGTAGCCGTTCTGGATCTCCTCCTCCTCGTGGGTGTACTCTTCAATGTTGCGCGGGTTGAAGAGCCGCCCGTTGCGACTTTTCTCGTCCCACACCGGGATGTACTCCTGCCCGCACTCGCGGCAGAAGTGGAGGGTGTAGAGTCGGCGGCTACGGTCGCCGGGGACGAACTGGCTCCCCTCTAGGGTGAGGTAGCGCTGCCCGGCGGCTTCGAGGGTGCCGTACACTTTGCTGCCGCCGGAGATGAACTGGTGTAGCTTGAAGGCGAAGAGGCTGCGCCCCCCTGCGGCGCTCGGCGGGTCGGTGGTCTGGTAGGCGAGCAGCAGGAAGTCGGTTAACACCTGCTTGGCCAGCTCCTCTTCGACCCCGGCAGCACTCGCCAGCCGTTTTGCCGCATCATCCAGGGTGATCGGTCGCGCCCGCCGCCACCTCCCCTCCTCATCGGCCAGACCGAGCGTTAGTTCGACCCAGACCGCTAACGGGTGGTGCGCGAGTTCGGGGTAGCTGGTGGCGGTGGGTAGGCCGGCGTGAATCGCTTCGGCGAGTAGCGGCTGCACCTGCTCTAACGATAACGACTCTGGGGTGACCCGTTGCAGGGTCTCGGTGATCACTTGGCTGGCCGGGATGTGAATGCCAAAGAGACGGCTGGCGATTT
>SLIM01000144.1 GCA_007135625.1 Gammaproteobacteria bacterium | reverse complement strand
CGATTGCGGCGGCGCTCTCCCCCCCAAGCCGTTTGTAGAGGGCGTTAATCATCGACATGCAGGCGGAGATGACGGTGTTAAACTGGTGGCGCTGGTAGTCGAAGAGTGCTTTTTTAAGGTGGTTGTGCAGCTCCCGGCGAACCGCCTGTTGCGCCTCGTTATAGGGAGGGGCGGCGGCGCGGGCATCGAAGGCACGCAGCCGTTCCGCATGACCGGCGGCGAGGTTCCACAGCCGTTTGATAAAGCGGTGCGAGCCTTCCACCCCTTCGTCAGACCACTCCAGCGACTGGTCGGGGGGAGAGGTGAAGATGGTGTAGAGGCGCACGGTGTCGGCCCCGTAGCGCTCCACCAGAGTCTGCGGATCGACCCCGTTGTTTTTCGACTTGGCCATCTTCTCCATTCCGCCCGCCTCCACCGGCTGGCCATCGCTGGCGAGGTGGGCGGCCACGGTTCGCCCTTTGTCGTCGCGTTCGACTTCGACATCGGCGGGGTTGTACCAGTGGCGCTGGCCGTTGGACTCTTCGCGGTAGTAGGTCTCGGCCACCACCATCCCTTGGGTCAGCAGGTTGGTGAAGGGTTCGGGGATGGCCTTATCGATCAGCCCCTGGTCGCGCATGAGCTTATGAAAGAAGCGGGCGTAGAGCAGGTGCAGGATGGCGTGTTCAATGCCGCCGATGTAGTGATCGACCGGTAGCCAGTAGTTGACTCGGGCATCGAGCATCGCCTGGTCATTGTCGGCGCAGGTGTAGCGGGCGTAGTACCAGGAGGACTCCATAAAGGTGTCGAAGGTGTCGGTCTCGCGCTCGGCGGGGTGGCCGCACATCGGGCAGGTGGTCTGGTACCACGCGGGCATTTTTTTGAGTGGGGAGCCGCCGGTCTGGTCGAACTCCACCGCTTCGGGGAGCCGTACCGGCAGCTCGGCGAGGGGTACCGGGACGGTGCCGCAGAGCGGGCAGTGGATCATCGGAATGGGGGTGCCCCAGTAGCGTTGGCGGGAGACCCCCCAGTCGCGCAGGCGGTATTGCGTCTGCTTCTCTCCTAGCGCCTTGGCGGCGAGATCGGCGGCGATGGCCGCTACTGCGGCCGCGTGGTCGAGTCCGTCGTAACGCCCGGAGTGGATGCAGACCCCGCGCTCTTTGTCGGCGTACCACGCTTGCCATTGCTGGGGGTCGAAGCGCTCGTCGGCGACCTGAATGACCTGGCGGATCGGCAGGCCGTAGCTATGGGCGAAGTGAAAATCGCGCTCGTCGTGGGCGGGAACGGCCATGACCGCCCCTTCGCCGTAGCCGGAGAGGACGTAGTTGCCGACCCACACCGGAATCGCCTCGCCGGTGAGCGGGTGGTTGACCCGAATGCCGGTATCCATGCCCCGCTTTTCGAGGGTGGCGAGGTCGGCCTCGGCGACGCTGCCCTGTTTGCACTCGGCGACAAAAGCGGCCAGCTCGGGGTGGTGTTGCGCCGCATACTCCGCCAGCGGATGTTCGGCGGCGACGGCGCAGAAGGTGACCCCCATCAGGGTATCGGCGCGGGTGGTGTAGACCCAGAGCTGCCGCTCTTCGCCTTCCAGTTGGTAGGGGAAGGCGAAGCGGACTCCGTGGCTCTTGCCGATCCAGTTGCGCTGCATCGTGCGTACCCGCTCCGGCCACCCCTCCAGCCGCTCCAGCTCCTCCAGCAGCTCGTCGGCGTAGTCGGTGATGCGCAAAAACCACTGCGGAATCTCGCGCCGCTCGACCAGCGCCCCGGAGCGCCAGCCGCGCCCCTCAATCACCTGCTCATTGGCGAGTACGGTCTGATCGACCGGATCCCAGTTGACCACTGAGTTTTTACGGTAGACCAGCCCGCGCCGAAACAGCTCGGTAAAGAGCCACTGCTCCCACTTATAGTATGCGGGGGTGCAGGTGGCCAGTTCGCGTTCCCAGTCGTAGCCGAAGCCGAGGCGCTCCAGTTGCCCCTTCATGTAGGCGATGTTGGCGTAGGTCCACTGCGCCGGGGGCATCCGGTTTTTAATCGCCGCCCCTTCGGCGGGGAGTCCGAAGGCATCCCACCCCATCGGCTGAAGGACGTTTTTGCCGAGCATTCGCTGGTAGCGGGCGATCACATCACCAATAGTATAGTTGCGGACATGGCCCATGTGGAGCTTGCCGCTGGGGTAGGGAAACATCGAGAGGCAGTAGAACTTCTCGCGTGGCTGCCCCTCCGGGTCGGGGGTCTCATTGACGTTAAAACTGCGCTGTTCGCCCCAGTACTCACGGGCCTCTTGCTCAATCTGTTCGGGTTGGTAGGTATCGTACATTTTGGTTTACACGGCAACTGGCGGAAAAGAGGGTTAGGATAGCTGGATAGCGGACAATGATCAATCGGTGCGTTGATTCAGGGTGCGACACAAGCCGATGCGCAAGCCTTGTAGGGCGACACTGCAAGCCACCTGTGGCCGCCCCAGAGCGACCCACGGCCTCTTTCCGAAGTCGTGTCGTGCTGCCCAAAGCACCATTTTGGGTCGCGCCCGTTTATTCAACGCCGGCCATCATCCATCTCTGTAACCAGGGAAGGATCTCTTCGCCGGGCATCGCTCGGGCGATGTGGTACCCTTGAGCGAGGTCGCAGCCGAGGTCGGTGAGCAGATCCCAGGTGGCACGATCCTCGACCCCTTCGGCAACCACCTGCATATCGAGTTCATGGCCTAAGAGTACACAGGTCTTAACAATGGATCGGGCCTCGGAGTCTTGCGCCATGGTGGTGACGAAGGTGCGGTCGATCTTCAGCTCGGTGAAGGGTACGCGGTGGAGCTGCGAGAGGGAGGAGTAGCCGGTGCCGAAGTCATCAATCGAAAGACGAATCCCTTTCAAACGTAGGCGGGTGAGGATATCCAGGGAGGTGACCAGCTCGCCCATGAGTGCGCTTTCGGTCACCTCCAAGGTGAGACGGGTCGGATCGAGGCGATGCTCCGACAGCAGCGTACTCAACTGCTCCGGCAGGGTCAGGCTGGTGATGTTGTTGGCGGAGATGTTGGCCGATACCGTGACCCGCAATCCTGCCTTTTCCCAAGTGCCGATCTGCTGCACCACTTGATTCATTACCCAGTGGGTCAGATCCCCAATCAGCCCCTCCTGCTCGGCCAGCGGGATGAAGCAGTCCGGGAGTAGCTCCCCCCGCTCCGGGTGCTGCCAGCGGACCAGTGCCTCGACCCCGGCGAGGCGACCGCTTGCCATCTCGACCTGGGGTTGGTAGTACAGCACCAATTGCTGCCCGGCAATCGCCGCCGCTAGCTCCTCGCGCTTCAACAGGAGCGGGAGCAGGGTGGGCGCGGTGTCGTGCAGCACCGCTCGCTGCGGCGCACTCTCGCCCTCGCTAGCGCTCCGCTGACCGGGCAGGTGGCGGGCAATCACCTCTTGCAGTTGAGCGAGGCGTAGCGGTTTGTGCAGCGAAGCGAGGATCTCTAACCGGTGGGCGCGTCCCAGTTTCTCCGCCGCATACAGTACCCCGGCATCGTGCCCGCTGATCAGAATGAGCGCTGGAGGAGTGGGTAGGGTGGCGAGGCGACGCATCACCTCAATGCCGTCAATCTTCGGCATCTGTAAGTCGAGCAGGATCACCGATCCCGCTTGCATCTCGGAAAGTTGGGCCAGAAAGTCTGCTGCGCAGGTGAAGCCACGCGCCTGTAACCCAAGCGACTCCACCACATCTCGCAGAATGTTGACGATATCCTCTTCATCATCGAGTAGATAGGCGATACCCGCTGATATTACATATAAATCTTTCGTTGCCAATCTCGCCTCCAGCACATTGCTTTATATGTATATATAATCCGTTTGCGACCCCCTCTGCGACCGGGAGCTTGGCACCGCAATCGTGGTACTTAGGAGGAAGAAACCCCAATATCGACTGTTAACTTAACGATATTGGGGAACAAAAGTGATGCGATGGCTACGCTACGAACTCGCCTCTCGCCTAACGCTCGCGAATGCGACCGCTCTCGTCAGAGATGATTACCTCAACCCGGCGGTTTTGCTGGCGTCCTTCGGCAGTTGCGTTGCTGGCAAGCGGGTAGTTAAAGCCAAATCCGCGTACCTGAATTCGCTGCGAGGAGATGCCGCGTGCGACGAGTGCCTGACGTACCGCCTCGGCGCGTCGTTCGGAGAGGCGCTGGTTCATTTCTGCCCCACCGACGTTGTCGGTATGCCCTTCGATCATCACGGTTCGGTCTGGATAATTCTTCATAAACTCAGCGAGTTGATCGACGGTACGCATCGCCCCCGGCTTAAGCTCTGCCTGACCGGTATCAAACAGCACATCACCCAGCGTTAAGACCATGCCGCGATCCGACTGCTTCGCCTCCAGCTCGGCTAACTGCGCTTCCAGTGCCCGCGTCCTAGCGAGTGCCTCCTCGGCCTCACGCGCCCGGCGCTCCGCCTCCTGACGCGCATGTTCCGATTCATGACGCGCCCGGTCGGCCTCCTGACGCGCCCGGTCGGCCTCTTCGGTACGCGCCATGAGTACCATTTGACTGCGTAGTCGATGCGCCTCTGCCACGCTCTCTTCGGCGACCGCCTGGCGTCCTAGCTCCAGCGCAATCGCGACCTGCTGGCGGGCGAGGTAGGCGTGGTGTTCGACCACCGCTCGATCCGCTCCTGCGGCCAACTGCTGCTCTCCGGTTTGCAGTGACCGCTCAGCACTGCGCAGCTCGGCGGCACCACGCAGCGCGGTGCGTGGGTCAACGCTAGCACTGCGCAACGCCTCTCGCGCCGCATCCAACTGCGGGTTGTATTGCGGTGTCGAGGCACATCCGGCCAGCAGGGCGCTGATGGCGACCGCTAGGCCAACTCGTTTTAGCCGATAGATCGGTTGCTCTACTCTCATCGGTTGGGTCTCCGCTCTAGTTCACCACGTAGGGTCTCAATCCCTTCCTTCACCTCGTCAACCGCTCGCTGGGCGCGGACAGTGCGTACCTTCGCCTCGGCCAGTCGGGCATCGACTATCGCCTGCTCGGCGAGCTGTAGCGCCTGTTCATAGCGCTCGGCTTGCATCGCGCTCTCTGCCTGGGCGAGCTTCTCGCGGGCCATTAACAGCTCTTGCGCAGCGTGTTCACGCGCCCCTGCCGATTCGGCCTGGATCACTGCCGATTGTGCTGTTGCTAACTCTGCCACCGGCGGCGTGGCCTTGCTGGCACACCCCGCCACCATCAACATGGCCACCATCCCCACCCCTACCGGGCGTAGAGCGGAGGCTTTGATTACATTCCAAGACATTGCTTCTCCTTAAGTTTTTGCAAAAATTCGGATGCTACACAAGAGCAGGAGAGACCCGTTGGAGCCACGCCCTAGCGACAGCTCCTCCATCGAAACCCATTCTTTCGCCGATCCTGCGGCCTTGGTCTGCTACTCACCAGCCCCAAAGTATCCCCCTTGCTAGCATGTAGTGTCAAGGAGAACGATGGGAAGGGGCGATGTTGCCGCAACCGGGCCGCATGGGTTGCCCGGTAGGGTGATGGTAGAGTCTATGAAAGCCCTCCTACCGCCGCAGGTCGCCCTTCAGGGCGCAGTAGATGGTGAGTGCTTCAACGCTGGGGCGCACGTCGTGGACGCGCAGGATAGTGGCCCCGTGCTGCACCGCGCTAAGGGCGGCGGCGATGCTGCCGTAGAGGCGCTGCTCGACAGCGGCCCCGTTGAGGAGGGCGCCGATCATCGACTTACGCGAGAGACCGACCAGGAGCGGAAGACCGAAGTGGGTGAACAGCTCCAGGTTATGCAGCAGTTGCAGATTATGTTCGAGCGTTTTACCAAAGCCGAAGCCGGGATCAAGCAGCAGTCGCTGGCGGGGAAGTCCCGCCGCTTCGCAGGTGGCGATACGGTGGGCGAAGAAGTCGGCCACTTCGGCGACGACATCACGATAGCGGGGGGTGTGCTGCATGGTTCCCGGTTCGCCCTGCATGTGCATCAGGCAGACCGGCACCCCCAGTTCGGCGGCGCTCTCCAGTGCGCCGGGGCGGCGCAACGCCCAGACATCGTTAATCAGCCCAGCCCCGGCGGCGACCGCTGCCCGCATCACCTCGGGTTTGCTGGTGTCAATGGAGATCGGACGGTGGGTGCGCTGGGCGAGCTGCGTAATTACCGGAATAACTCGCGCCAACTCCTCATCAACTCCCACCGGGGTGGAGCCGGGGCGGGTCGATTCGCCGCCAATGTCGATGATCGTAGCCCCGGCCGCGACCATCTCCAAAGCATCGCTGACCCGCGCCGCACAGACCGCACTCGGCATCTCCTCCTCGCCGCTCCAGCGACCGGGTTCGGAGAAGGAGTCGGGGGTAACATTAAGAATCCCCATGATCTGCGGTCGGGTAAGCGAGAGGGCTTTTCCTCCGCAGTCAAGAGTGGTGAGTAAGAGCGGGGAGCGCGGCATATCAAAGAGGGAGGAGAGATCACCAATGAGAGAGGAGAGGGAGGAGAGCCGTTCCCATGCAGGACATGGGAACGGAGTGGTGGTCGGGGGTGGTTGCGCTACGCCGGATCACCGATGCCGCTGCTCTGCGCCCCTTTGTCGCGCCCCGGCTTCTGGTCGTCGTCGCTAGCGGCGCTCGGCGGCTCTTCGCTGCTCTCCGCGCTCTCCCCGTCGGCCTTGTTGTCCTTGTTGTCGGAGTGTGAATCGCCGTCATCCCAATCCTTCGGAGGGCCGGGAACTCGTCCTTCCATAATCACGTCGATCTGCTCGGCATCAATGGTCTCATACTTGATCAGCGCATCGGCCATCAGGTGGAGCTTGTCGGTGTGCTCCTTGAGGATCAGCTCGGAACGCTGGTAGTTGCGCCGAATGATGCTGTGTACCTCTTCATCAATGAGGTGGGAGGTCTCGTCAGAGATGTTCTTATGCTGGGTCACCGAGTGGCCGAGAAACACCTCGCCCTCCTCTTCGCCGTAGGCGAGGGGGCCGAGGCGTTCGGAGAGGCCCCACTTGGTGACCATATTGCGGGCGATGTCGGTGGCCCGCTTAATGTCGTTGGAGGCCCCGGTGGTGACCGCATCTTCGCCGAAGATCAGGGCCTCGGCGATACGTCCGCCGAACAGGCTGGAGATATTGCTCTCCAGATGCTGTTTGGAGAGGCTGTAGCGATCCTCTTCCGGCAGAAACATGGTGACTCCAAGGGCGCGGCCCCGAGGGATGATGCTGACCTTGTAGACCGGGTCATGGGTCGGCATCAGCCGTCCGACAATGGCATGGCCCGCCTCGTGGTAGGCGGTCAGCCGCTTCTCGGCATCGTTCATCACCATGGAGCGACGTTCGGCCCCCATCATGATCTTATCCTTGGCCTTCTCCAGATCGGTCATTTCGACCATAACTTTGTTGGAGCGGGCAGCAAAAAGTGCCGCTTCGTTGACCAGGTTGGCAAGATCGGCCCCGGAGAAGCCGGGAGTGCCACGGGCGATGATCGAAGCCTTGACGTTTTCGTCGGCGGGAACCTTGCGCAGATGGACACCAAGGATCTGCTCGCGCCCCCGCACGTCGGGGAGCGGGACCACGACTTGACGGTCGAAGCGACCGGGACGCAGAAGTGCCGGATCGAGAACGTCGGGGCGGTTGGTGGCGGCAATGACGATCACCCCCTCATTCCCTTCGAAGCCGTCCATCTCCACCAGCAACTGGTTGAGAGTCTGCTCGCGCTCGTCGTGACCTCCGCCGAGACCGGCCCCGCGATGGCGACCGACGGCATCAATTTCGTCGATAAAGATAATGCAGGGAGCGTGCTTTTTGGCCTGCTCGAACATATCCCGCACCCGCGAGGCACCGACCCCGACAAACATCTCAACGAAGTCGGAGCCGGAGATGGTGAAGAAGGGAACCTTGGCTTCGCCAGCAATCGCCCGCGCCAGCAGGGTCTTGCCAGTGCCGGGATTGCCGACCATCAGCACCCCTTTGGGGATCTTGCCGCCCAGCTTCTGGAACTTGGCGGGGTCGCGCAGGAAGTCCACCATCTCGGTCACCTCCTCCTTGGCCTCTTCGACCCCGGCGACATCCTTAAAGGTGACCTTCACTTGGTCCTCGCTCAACATCCGCGCCCGGCTTTTGCCGAAGGAGAGGGCTCCGCGCCCACCGCCACCGCCCTGCATTTGGCGCATCAGGTAGATCCAGATGCCGATTAGCACGATCAACGGGAACCAGTTGATAAAGATGCTTAGCAGCAGCGAGGGTTTCTCCGGCGGCTCGGCAACGATCTCTACCCGATGGTTGAGGAGGTCGCCAACCAGGCCGTCGTCACCAGGGCTGTACGTGGTGAAGCGGGTGCCGCTCTGCATCGCACCAGAGATCTCCCGCCCAACAATGGTGACCTCTTTGACCGCCCCCTGCTGTACTTGCTGGATAAACTCGGAGTAGGAGAGTTCACCCACCTTTTCTTTCTGGGTGGTGAAGTTGTTGAAAACGGACATCAGGATGATCGCAATCACCAACCACAGAATCAGATTTTTCGCCATATCGTTCAAGCTAGTATCCTCTACATCATCATTCGGCGACGGTGCCGGGAAGCGCCATACAGGCCAGGAGTTGCGAGCGTGTCCTACCTACCCCTTGAAATTCAACCCGACCAAGTAAACCTCACGACTCTGGGGTCGCGAGGCCTTGGGTTTGCGGGTCACCATGCGGGCGAAGGAGCTGCGCAGATCGCGCACATAGTCATCGAATCCTTCGCCCTGAAATACCTTGACCAAAAAATTGCCGCCGGGTTTCAGGTGGCTGCGTGCAAAATCGAGTGCCAACTCACACAAATAGATGGAGCGCGGCTGATCGACTGAGGCCACGCCGGTTACATTGGGTGCCATATCGGAGATTACAAGATCGACCGGCTCCCCGGCCAGCAGCACCTCCAGCTCTTGCAGCAGCGCCTCCTCGCGAAAATCCCCCTGCAAAAAGGTGACCTCGGGGAGCGGCTCCAGCGCCAGCAGGTCGAGGGCAACCACCCTCCCGCTACTACCAACCAGGCGCTGCGCCAGTTGCGACCAACCGCCGGGAGCGGCCCCCAGATCGACCACGCTAAGGCCGGGGCGGAGCAGTTGATCGCGCTCCTGAATCTCCAGCAGCTTGAACACCGCACGCGAGCGCCACCCCTGTCGCTGGGCAAGTTTGACATACTCATCGTTCAGATGCCGGTCGAGCCAGCGCCGACTACTTGGTCGCTGCTTCATCGCCGCCACCCACGCGCCAGACGGCTACCCGACATAGGGTTGCAGCCCCGCCTCCAAGGTTCCCTGGGAGGCCATAATCAGCTCACACACCTCCCGCGCCGCGCCGCGCCCGCCGGGAAGGCTAGTAGTCCAGTGAACCCGCTCCAGCACCAGCGGGTGGGAATCGGCCACCGCAATCGCCAGCCCGACCCGGTTGAGGATCGGCAGATCAACCACATCATCGCCGACATAAGCGACCTGCGCAGGCTCCAGGTGCAGCGCGTTAAGCAGCTCCTCCAGGGCGGGAAGCTTGTGCTGTCGCCCCTGATAGACATGCTCAACTCCCAGGCTCTCCATGCGCTTAGTAACCACATTGGAGGTTCGCCCGGTGATAATCGCAATCTTGACCCCACTCTCCTGGAGCATCTTCATGCCGTGGCCATCCTTGGAGTTGAAGGCCTTGTACTCTTGGCCATCATCCCCCAAAAACAGCGACCCATCAGTGAGTACGCCATCGACATCAAAGGCGACCAAGCGTACCTTGGCGGCCCGTTGTTGTACACTCGTCCTGCTCTCCATCACCCCACCCGTCGGTGTTCTACCGAAAAAATGACACTAAAAGGGATATCGTGTCGGTAAGGAAGTGTACCATGGGTTGCGATGAGAACCAAACGGCGAGCGACGTTAGGGGCGACATAAACCGATACGCCCCCCACTTCTACTTTAACTATTGAGCGGTATTTTCTTATGCGTAGAGAAAAAAACATCTTCAGGCAACGGCTTTGTGGCCTTCTGACGCTCCTCTTATTGGCCGTGAGCAGTAGCGGCGGTGCCACAACCCTCTACAGCGGGCTGGTTAGCATCCATGATGAGAGCGCCAGCGGGCGTAATGTGGCGATTCGTGAGGCTTTTCGCCAGGTGCTGGTGAAGGTGACCGGCAGCGAGCGACACGCCGCCCACCCTGCGCTTCAGCAGGAGATTACGGCGGCGGAGTCCTATCTGCTGAGTTACGGCTTTCGCGATAGCGGCAGCAGCGCCCCGCAGCGCTGGCTGTACGCGGAGTTCGACCCGGAGCGGGTCAACCGCCTGCTGAGTCGCCACAACATCCCGATTTGGCACGCCCAGCGACCCAGCCTGTTGGTGTGGCTGGAGATTGAGCGCGGCGAGGTGCGTCGGGTGGCACAACCGGAGTTAGATCACCGCTATGTCGAGCTGCTGACCCAGGCCGCCGAGCGCCGAGGTATCCCCCTGCTCTTCCCGCTGATGGATCTGGAGGATCGGACCCGCATTTCCCAACTGAGCGACACCCCCAATAGCGAAATCGCCGCCGCCTCCGTGCGCTACGGCAACAGCCGCCCGCTGGTCGGGCTACTGCGCGAGGGGAACGAAGGGGGCTGGAGCGGTCGCTGGTCGCTGCTGGATGGCGCGGAAACTGCGACCTGGAGCAGCGCCGGGGCGACCCTCTCAGCGGCGGTGCAGCAGGCGATGGATGGCGCGGCAGACCGCCTCGCCCAGCGCTACGCCCCGCCGCCAGTAGCCGTTGAGCGGGCCGCCTCCGGGGAGAGTCGAGTCGTACTGCTGCATATTGAGGATATCCGCAGCCGTCACGACTACGCCCGCAGCAGCGCCTTAGTCCGCGGCCTCGGATCGGTCACCTCAGCAACTCTCTACCAAGCGACCTCCGCAGCGCTTAGCTACCGCCTGCAACTGCGCGGCCCCTCCTCCGCCCTGGAGCAGGAGCTGAACCTCAGCGGCATTTTGCAACGCCAACCCGGCGGCAGCAGTCCCAGCGATGCCACTCTGGAGCTGCGCTACCGCCTCACCTTCGCGGGGGGATAGGCGGTTCGAGGTTTGCACCGGGTGCGATCCGAAGTGATGCGCCGACCTCGTGGTGCTGAGGAGAGAGAACAGAAGAGCGAGAAAAGAGCCGAAGCGTAGCGGGGCAGTGCCACTTGCCAAGGTCGTAGCGGGTACGCTTCTCATCTTCCGGGTCTAGGAAAATGGCGAGTCACCCTCTACCCCAGCCGGGTAAACAGCTTGTCCATATATCCATCCTGGTCGTCCTTCATGAACAAGATATGCTGATTCTCAAGCTCATCCTGTCCACTTCCCCATTGCAGTTGCGGGTGCCGCGTCCAGGAAAGGATGAAACTGTTGAGGATCACGGTCGGGTCTTTCAACCGCTGCTCAATATCCTTGATCCGTTTGTGGAACAGAACCTTCTCGCTGGCGGGGCCTTCGTGCAAAAGACCGTGTGGCTCGATGAAGGTGACGTACTGTGTCTTGTTTTCTTTTGGGCCAACCAGCATCCACAGAATGAAATCGGGGTGGAAGTTACCCGCCTCGAAGAATCCTACGCCTTTGCCCCGGCTCATGTTCCTGAGCAGGAAGAGTTCCCTTCCTTCCTCTTCCAGAGTGGATTTGTGGCCGTCGCACCAAGTCTTCAGATCGGTGACAAACTGATATTCGCTCTCGTTGAGGGCGACAGGCAGGATGGTGATTTTCCCACCGCGCCGAACGTGAAAGAGCGGCTGGAACAGGTGCTTGCCGAAATGGCAGGCGTTCAGATCACCAACCTTCAGCAGATCATCCCTCTTCTGCTCCAGATCCTTCTTGATCTGCTCAATTCCCAGAATAACCTGTTCTTCATCGCCATCCACGATAAGCTGGTAGAATTCCTCCTGCGGGATGTTGTCATCATTCGGTGTCAGCTCGCGTAGCTCCAGACGCGGTTCGATGTATTCCCGTTTGCGATAGTTGTAGTAGTGATCGCAGTAGCGCTTCAGAAGCTCTAATGCCACCTGCTGCAGCAAGAGCACGCCACCAAAGGTTGCCGGGTTCAGGCGGGTTTCAGGCAGGTAGAGGGTGTACCAGTTCGAGTCCCCCAACAGACGTTGGATGCCATCCTTGGTGATGTTGAAGTTGTACCAGCTCCGTTCGCGCTTGAACCGCTCCAGCTCGAAAAAGAGTGTGTCATAATCCAGCAGAGCCAAATGCTGTTTACGCAACGACACCTTGTCCTTCTGGGTCGCCAGGGATGTACCGCGTGACTGCATGGCCTGAATGCGCGGGTACCAGTCGGCGACTACCGT
>SLIM01000232.1 GCA_007135625.1 Gammaproteobacteria bacterium | reverse complement strand
TTCGCAAGCTCACCCCAACCTACGGCAATCCTCATCGTTCCGGTCACCTTGACCGCCTACAGTAGGGTAGGGGTGACGCAGGAACCCCAACACCCCGCGCCGTGTCGTAGCCGTTGGGGTTCGCAAGCTCACCCCAACCTACTGCAATCCCCAAAAATCGCGACCAATCTTCAACGCTGGGTTAATCCCCGCTTCCAACCAAGAGACCACACCATGAAACAGACCTTTGAAGTACTCAACGTAAAATGTGGCGGTTGCGCCAATACCCTGAAAAAATCGTTACAGGAGTCGTTCGGCGAGGTGGCGGTGGACTTGGAGAGCGAGCCACGCACGATTACCCTGGAGGTGGAGGAGGAGCGCATGGAGGAGCTGCGGAGGAAGTTAATCTCCCTCGGTTACCCGATGGCGGATGAGGATCTCAATTCGCTGGAGAAGTTCGGAGCCACGGCGAAGTCGTTTGTCTCGTGCGCGATTGGTAAGATGGATAAGGGGTGATCAATAACCCACATTCCGCACCTCTCATGCAACAGGGTGCGCCTCAAACCGATGCGCAAGGCCTTGTAGTGCGGCGCTTCAGGCTACCTGTCGCCCCCAGAGCGACCTACGACCTCTTTCCGAAGTCGTGTCGTGCTGCCCAAAGCATTACTTTGGGTCGCACCCCGTACAACAGACTCCCTCAAACGCGCTTCTGGGCAGCGGCAAAGTCGAGCATTCGGCGAATCGGGATCACCGCCTTCTCCCGTATCTCCGCAGAAACCTCAATCGGCTGACCACCCTGCTCCAGCAGCGTAGCCAGGTTGTGCAGCGAATTCATCCCCATCCAGGGGCAGTGGGCGCAACTGACACAGGTCGCCCCCTCGCCAGCGGTAGGAGCCTCCAGCAGCCGCTTCTGGGGGGCGAGCTGCTGCATCTTATGAAAAATACCGCCATCGGTGGCAACGATAAAGGTCTCATTCGGCAGCTCGGTAACCGCCTTAATGAGCGCAGTGGTCGAGCCGACGACATCGGCCAGTGCAATCACCGACTCGGGCGACTCGGGGTGGACCAGCACCGCCGCTTCGGGGTGGAGACGGCGCAGGCGCTCTAGGGCGACCGACTTAAACTCCTCATGCACCACGCAGGAGCCGGGCCAGAAGACCATATCCTGCGCCCCGGAGAGCTTCTCGACATAGCGCCCGAGGTGGCGGTCGGGTGCCCAGAGGATCTTCTCGCCGCGTTCGCTAAGATGTTTCACAATCGGCAGCGCGATGCCGGAGGTGACCATCCAGTCGGCACGCGCTTTTACCGCCGCGCTGGTATTGGCATAGACCACCACGGTATGCTCCGGGTACTGGTCGCAGAAGTGGGCGAACAGCGCGGCGGGGCAGCCGTCATCGAGTGAGCAGGAGGCCCGCAAATCGGGCATCAGCACCTCTTTCTCGGGATTGAGAATCTTGGCGGTCTCGCCCATAAAGCGCACCCCGCAAACCACCAGCGTACGCGCCTGCTGGACACTGCCGAAACGGGCCATCTCTAACGAATCGGCGACACAGCCGCCGCTCTCCTCGGCCAGCTCTTGCAGGTCGCCGTCGGTGTAGTAGTGGGCCACCAGCACCGCATCCCGCTGCTGCATCAGCGCCCGAATCCGCTGCTTGAGCGCCCCCTTCTGCGCCGCCGTGAGTGCCGGCCAGGTGGGGTGGGGGGGGATGCTAATCGGAGGGAGGGTAACGGTTGCGGCGCTCACTTACTGCCCCTTTGCCGCCAGTGCATCGAGATATTTTTCGGCATCGAGTGCCGCCATGCAGCCGCTGCCGGCGGAGGTGATCGCTTGGCGGTAGACATGATCCATTACATCCCCTGCGGCAAAGATCCCGGCAATGCTGGTCTGGGTGGCGTTCCCCTGGGTACCGCTCTGCACCTTGAGGTAGCCCCCCTCCATCGCCAACTGATCGCCAAAAATGGCGGTGTTGGGTTTGTGGCCAATGGCGATAAAGATTCCTTGTAGCTCGATCTCTTTGGTCTGGTTATTTTTTACGTTGCGAATCCGCATTCCGGTCACCCCGGAGTTGTCCCCTAGTACCTCTTCGAGTACCGCATCGAGTTCGAGGGTGACGTTGCCGTTCTCCGCCTTGGCGCGTAACTGGTCGGAGAGAATCTTTTCGGAGCGGAACTGGTCGCGGCGGTGGACGACGACCACCTCGGAGGCGATATTGGCGAGGTAGAGCGCCTCTTCAACGGCGGTGTTGCCGCCACCGATTACGGCAACCTTCTGGTTGCGGTAGAAAAAACCGTCGCAGGTGGCGCAGGCCGAGACTCCGCGCCCCTTAAACTTCTCTTCCGACTCCATGCCGAGATACATCGCCGAGGCACCGGTGGCGATAATTAGCGCGTCGCAGGTGTAGGTTGCCTGGTCGCCTACCAGTTGAAACGGGCGTTCGGTCAGGCGGGTGGTGTGGATGTGGTCGAAGAGGATCTCGGTACCAAAACGCTCGGCATGTTTGCGCATCCGCTCCATCAGCTCCGGTCCCTGCACCCCCTCGTGGTCACCCGGCCAGTTATCAACCTCGGTGGTGGTGGTGAGCTGCCCCCCCTGCTCCATGCCGGTAATTAGCACCGGGTTGAGGTTGGCGCGGGCGGCGTAGACCGCTGCGGTGTAACCGGCGGGGCCAGAACCGAGAATCAATAGGCGGCAATGTTTGGTTTCATTCATGGAAAAATCTCTCCTAGGAACGGTTTATCAATAACAAAGACAACCATCATGGCAAAACCTCTCGTAGATTCTGTGCCTGCATGGGGATTCTTACAGAGAAGTGTTCACTTTGTTGTTGAACCGTTCCCTATAGCTGAGGACAGAGGGCAGAGCAGGCGTGCCATCTGGTGTGGGAAACGTGGTTGGCAGATGGGTTCCAGTATACAGGATAGAGGTTCTAGATTCTAGGTTCTAGGTTCGAGGTTTTTAGAGGTTCGAGGCTCTAGGCTCTAGGCTCTAGGCTCTAGGCTCTAGGTTCGAGGTTTTTAGAGATTCGAGGTTCGAGGCTCTAGGTTCGAGGTTTTTATCTGCCCACCTAGGCCCCTCCTACCTCGCGCCTCGCACCTAGCGCCTCGCGCCTCGCGCCTCGCGCCTCGCGCCTCGCACCTAGCGCCTCGCACCTAGCGCCTCGAACCTCGAACCTCGAACCTCGAATCTCGAACCTCGAATCTCGAACCTCGAATCTCG
>SLIM01000226.1 GCA_007135625.1 Gammaproteobacteria bacterium | reverse complement strand
TTGCGATCCACCACCGTAACACCCACCTGAATCCCCTGCTTGCGGCAAGAGTCAATAGCGGCATGGGCAACCTTTCCCGCACTCTCCAGGGTCAGACGCTGAAGCGAAACGGTCATCGCCTCCTCAGCAACCAGCGGAGTACTCAGTGGCAGGGCCAGCAGCAGCAGAAAAGAGGGGTAAACTCGTTTGATCATCGTAGAAACTCCTTGCAGTCGTGTAGTAGAAGAGAGAGAAGGGGGCAGAGGAGAGAGGGGGTACCCGCAACCGAAAACACCACGCTACGCCTCCTCACGAAAACGCTCTTTTAACCCATGATAGCGGGCCACCACATCCTCCATCGCCGCCTGATCGTATGGCTTCAGCCCCCGCACCAGCATATACTTCGCCCCCCGCCCGAGGGGTTGGGCCGCACCCGTTAGATCGAAGTTTAGACTAACGCTCCCTTTCTTCCCGCTATTCTCAAAGGTCGCACCGCGATACTCCAGCGCCACCGGGGCGCTATCGAGGCGCTCCAGCGCAATCTCCATCCGCTGATAGATCACCAGCGGACGATCCGGGTTAATCATCACCCCATACTCCGCCATCAGCGGAACCAGGATATCGGGAAAAGTGTGACCGGAAAAGGTGACATAACTACTGGTTAAGCTCTCAATCAACTCGCGCTGCTGGCTACGCTCACCACTGCGCTCCAGCCGCAAATAGTCACGCCCCGCGCCGTCGCGAATCACCAGCTCATCGCCTTGATTGGGTGGAAAATGAAGCGCCACCCCGCCATCGACCATCCCGGCAAAGTGAACCCGCATCTGACGGCTCACCCCATAACGGGCCAGGGCGACCGCAAACAGCAGATCCCCCGGCACACAGAAAAGTTTAGCCTCGGGATCATGCAGCGGGTTAAAATCATCCGCCACCCCCTTGGCAAAAGCACTCGCCTGAGCGCGGCTGAAGGTGATCGTATCGCCATCAACGCTATAAAACTTCTCAATCTGCATGTTGCTAGATGCCCTGTGGGTACAAAATTCCAAGAAGAGTGAAGTTTATCGTAAAAAGCGGTCGCTAACATCCCTCATCAGTAAGGCTTGAAAACCGTCTGCTACCGCCATAAACAGCGACCATCTACCCACCCCGGCGCAGGGCTAACGACCCGGACACTCGACCGCAACCAGCCCGCATGGATCGACCAAGCGCCCGACCAATCGCCCGATCAAGCGCCCGACCGAGCCAAGCGCCGAGCCTCAGGCGGAGGGGCCAGGGCTTCGCATTGCCTCAATCGCCGCCTCGCCAAGTGCCAAGCCTCAGGCAGAGGGGCCGGGTGAGCGCAAATAACCCAGCGCCTCCTCAGCAAAAGGGGTCGGAGTGATCGCCAAGCGGGCAAACAGCGCACCGGCATCGCAGACATTCCCCTCCATCAGCATCGTCACCTGATCACGCGTAATCGGAAACGCCTCAAAGCGCTCCAACCAGCCAGCCACCAGCTTCACCCCCCACGCCGGAACCGGCACCCCAACCATCCGCCGCCCAGTAGCGCGGGCGATCACCTGTAAAATCTCCTTCCAGCTCAACGTGACCGGCCCCCCGACCGGGTAACACTGCCCGACACTCGCCGCATCCTCCAGCGCCGCCACAAACAGCGCCGCCACATCGCCGACATAGACCGGACTCAGCGCCATGGATCCCGCCCCCAGCGGCAACACCCCCGCATGAAACAGCGGCGCAGGCAGCGGCGGGGCGACCAGATCGCGATAGAGCTGGGTGGCAAACTCCATCCGCCCCCGTGGATCACCGAAGATCACCGACGGACGAAAGATCGTCCAGCGCAGGGTAGACTTTCGCAACGCCTCCTCCGCCGCAAACTTGGTGCGCTGGTAGGCGGTTCCATCGCCACGCACCCCGTTGGCACTCATGAGCAGAAAGCGCCCCACCCCCAGCTCTTGCGCCAACTCCATAGAGCGCTCCGCCCCCTCCTGCTGCAATCGTTCAAAGGTAATCCCCCGCTCGGGATAGGCACGCAGGATACCGACCAGATAGATCGCCGCATCGCACCCCGTCAGCAACTGCCGCAGTGCCGCCGTATCCTCCACCTCCCCGGCCACCTGCTCCACCCCACTCGCCGCCACCCGCTGCTCACTGCCCGGTCGCACCAACAGCACCGGCTGATGCCCCTTGGCCTGCAACTGCTCGACCAGATAGCTCCCCACAAAACCTGTTCCACCAATGAGTGCAACGCGCATTGCTCAATCCTCCAAAATTAATCTGTTTTCTGCCTTTCGAGCCGGGTCAGCTCCCTAGCTGCACCTGGCGTGAAGAGTAAGGTATCATTATGGCCACGACGAAGCCACTACAGCAACTGGCATTTTTTGAACCGCTTAAACCGCTTGAACGGCTTGAGCCTCTTGAACTTCGGTGGGTACCATGCACAATTTTACCTTTAGCACCCCATTTACCTTTGGCGATACGGTTCGTATCGACTCCCCAACGCAAGGTATCTCAGGATTTGGCCGCATCTACGCCATCACCGTCACCGCCGATGGTGGCATTGACTATATGGTCGAGAGCGAAGAGGATGGGGAGATGGTGATCTATCCGGGGATTTTGGAGAGTGAAATGCGGCGGCTCTGATATGCGGGGGGGAGTGCGGGTTCGGGCCACCGGTCGCCCCCACGGGCGACTCATGGTGGTTTTTGGGGGCGATAGTAGGGCGCTTGGCGTATTGCCTTTCTTTGCATCTTGTTGTGGGCGGCGGTGTTTCGTTACCAGCATTTACCCGGATTATCACCCGTCGCATCCCTTTCCCCATCGCGATTCATGGTTAAGGTTTTGCAGTAGTTGTCATTGGCCTGTATCCCACCGACTGCAGGGGTCGCGGTGATGGTGTAGTTTCGATCATTATCACTTAAGGCAATGGTGATCGTATAGAACTCCTGCTCCGAAGTACCAGAGACTCCCCGCAGCAGACTAAAATCATCCGTATAAGCCGGATTATTCACCCGATACTGCTCCAGCGCCATCCGGGTACGCACCAACGCATCCTTCGCATCTGCCCGCCGGGTATTCTGGCTATACTCTTGATAAGCCGGAAAAGCAATCGCCGCCAGAATCCCGATAATCGCCACAGTAATCATCAGTTCAATTAGCGTAAAGCCCCGCACATTTTGTCTTTTCACACGCACTCCTCCCATAAAACAATCGAAGCCACT
>SLIM01000221.1 GCA_007135625.1 Gammaproteobacteria bacterium | reverse complement strand
AGCGTGGTTTTCCCGGCACCATTCGCCCCAACCAAGATGGCATAGCGGGGAGTGTCAACGCCGATGTTTTCCAAGCAGCGATACCTATTGACTTCAAGGCGAGTAATCATCCGCTCGGCTCCTTTTGGGTCTCTTTATGACTGGTTGTGGTGTATTGCATCACTACGGCACCACAATCCCCTCCTCAGCCAGCATCGTCACCAGTCGAATTAGCGGGAGTCCGATTAGTGCGTTGGGATCCTCTCCTTCCAGCTTGTGAAAAAGGGCGATTCCTAGCCCTTCCGATTTGAAACTGCCGGCGCAGTTAAAGGGCTGCTCTTGATCGACGTAGCGTTCGATCTGGGCGCTGCTGAGGCGGCGGAAGTAGACGGTGAAGGGTTCGCACACCAGTTGCAAGCGTCCGCTCGGGGCGTGGTAGAGGCAGAGGCCGGTGAGGAAGGTGACCCGCTCCCCGGAGGCGGCGTGTAATTGGGCGATGGCTGCTTCGCGATGGCCCGGTTTGCCTAGCACTGCGCCGTGTAGTACGGCGACCTGGTCGGAGCCGATAATCACTCCCTGGGGGTGAGCTGCCGCCACCGCACGCGCCTTGGCTTCGGCTAGGCGGACTACCAGTGCGGTTGGTGGCTCTTCGGGGAGGCGCTCTTCGTCAACTTGTGGCGCGGCGGTGGTAAAGGGTACTCCTAGCCGCGCCAGGAGTTGTTGCCGATAGGGCGAGGTGGAAGCGAGAATCAATGGTGGATTTTTCATAAAGTCGTTTCCCTTGGGTGGTCGGGTCGAAGGCCTGCGCCTCTGCCGAAGTGCCTGTGCCTCTATAGCGCCTCGCCGGCGGCCTGCGCCTGCTGCCAACGCTGCTGGAGTACCTCCTCTTCACTACCCGCAAAGCCGGTAAAAATCCAGTCGCGCTGAAGTGCCGCATACTCCTGTTCCGGTTCGCTTTTGCCTTGGCGCATCGCTTCGTTAAGGCGGGAGACCTGTAGCGCCATGCGGGCGGCTTGGTGTGCGGGCGGGGTTGCGGCTGCGGTGAGAATCTCCAAATGCAGGCAGAGTTGCCGTTTGGTCTCTGCGTTTGCAACCAGTTGGGCGGTTAGCGCCTGGCGTGCGGTTGGGTCAGCGTGCAGTGCCGCCATTGCCTGCTGGTACCGCTGCACCAGCGGCTCGCCGTGTGGGAGTGAGAGCAGCTCCTGTTCTAACGCTTGCCAGGTGGCCATCTCCTCCTCTGCGAGCTGCCCGCCGCCGCTGGCGATGCGCTCCAGCTCGCTACAGCGGGCGGCGAGTTGCAGGAGCTGCGCCAGCTCGGCGTTGCGCTGCTGGCGCTGCTGCTCCTGTCGTGCCTGCGCAATGGCACCCCGTAGCGCTTTGTGCTGCTGCTCCAGCTCGGCGCTGGCCGCTTTGGGGAGTGCGCCGAGTTCGCTCCATTGGCTCTCTACTTGCTGCTCCAGTTGGATGAGCGCCTCCGGGGTGGTGGCGCTCGCTAGCTCGCTGCGACACTGTTCTAGTAGCCGCTGTTTGGCGTGGAGGTTCTCTTCTAGCGCTCGGTGGTGGGCTTCGCGGGCCTCTTGGCGGCGGGCGAAGGTGGCATCAATGGCGTTGCGAAAGCGTTTCCAGAGGGCGTTTTCGTCCCGCTTGTTGCCGGAGACGGTCACTTGCCACTCGCCCTGTAGCTCGCGTGCTTGTTCAATCGCTGGCTCGATTTCGCTGATCTCGACTAGCCGTTCGGCGCTCTCAATCAGCTCTAGGCGGCGGTTGCGACAGCGTTTGCGCTCCGGGGCGATGCGCTCTTCCAGGCGCTGGAGCTGTTCGCTAAAGGCGCTGCTAAGTCGCCGCCAGTCGGCGTGGACGACTTCGCCGAGGTCGCGCCACTGCTGCCGTGCTTCGCGCTCCAGTCGCTGAATCTCTTTCCAATCGACGTGCGACCAGTCGATGGCATCCAGGCGGGCGCTGAGTTGGTCGATATACTCTTGCCGTTCGAGTGCGTGGCGTTCGCGCTGCTGCTGCTGCTGCTGGCGAAAGTCGCGTACCGGTTGGTAGGCGCGGTCGGAGGCGCTCTTAAAGCGCTCCCATAGCGCTTTGGAGGCGGGGGCGCGGGTGGTGTCGAGGTGCTTCCAGCTCTGTTGCAGCTCCTTGATCTGCTCTGCGAGGAGGGGCGGGTCGATCACCAGTTCGAGCAACTGCTCCATCTCTACGCAGAGTCGCTCGCGTTCGTTGACGACCGCCCAGTCGCGCCACTCCTGAATCTGCTCCAGCGCCGGTTGCAGGGTGCGTAACCGCTGCTGCAACGGCTTGATTCGCTCCTGCTCTTCGCCGGCTAGGGAGAATTGGCGCAGCCCCTCCTGAATCTTGCCTTGCAAGGTGCTGGCATCGCCGCTGCTGCCCGCTTCGACCGCCTGTTCGAGCTGCTCTAGCCAGCCCGGAATCTCGTTGAGCAACTGTTTGCGCCGCTGCCGCTGTTGGCGGCAGCGCTGCTCGACCTGCTGCTCTAGCTCGGCGAAGCGGGTGAGTAGCGCCTCTCGCGACTCGCCTTTGGGGGCCTCGCCGATCTTGCCGCGAATCCGTTGCAGTGCGCTCTGCAGCCGCTGTTCATTGCGGGTGGTGCCGTCGCTCAACTGCGATGCTAGCCGCTGGCACATTTCGGCGGCGATTACCGCCGCTTCGCGCCGCTCCAGTTGCAACGCTAACTGCTCGCCCAGTTGCTGGCACTGGCGGTCGTAGCGCTGTTGCAGCGCGGCGGGGATCTGCTCGGCGGGTAGCTCGATCTCCTCCTCCCAGGCTTGACGAATCGCGAGTAACTGCTGGCGCAACACCTCTACCTGCGCCTCATCGGCTGCCGCTCCGCTGCTGGCCAGCGCTTCGGCTAGTGGTTGCAGACGCGCAAGAATCGCCTCGCAGGTGTGGGTGAGGGCGGCGTTAGCGGCATCAGCGGCGGCTTGCTCCGCTTGCCGCTGGTGGTAGCTCGCCGCCGCTTCTTGGTAGCGCTTGACCGCTTGGTGATAGGTCTGCCGCTGCTGGTCGGCGATCAGTGAGTGCGCCTCCTCCTCCAGTTGCTGCCAGCGCTGCTGCAGGTAGCCGAGTTTGGCATCATCTTGTTGCCAGCGCTGTCCTAGCCCGAGGCTCGGGAGTTGGGCGATAATCTCCGCCGCTTCGGCGGCGATGCGTTGCGGACGCTGTGCCGTTTCGGCCAGCGCATCCAGGCGCTGTTTGGCGATGCGTCCGGCCTGCTTGTCCCGCTTGCGAACCGCTTTGTGGATGCGGGAGAGGCTCTCTACCCCTTGCACCCGCTGCAGGGCGGCGAGGCGTACCGCTGCGCTGGGGTCGTGGAGGGCGATCTGCTCTAGCGTCTGCTCCTCTGCAACCCATGCGCTAGCGGCCTCGCGCAGGTTCGCTTCACCGGCGCTACGGGCGAGGCGTTCGATCAGCGCCTGCTCACCGCTCTGCGCCAGGCGCTCCAGCAGCGCTTTGGCCGCTGCGTCACGCTCCTCTTGCAGCAGGGTAAAGAGCCGCTCCCGCACGGCGGTGTGCAGCGCGACCTCGGGGGGGGCGGTGGCGGTTAGCAGCGTAACCAAGTAGTCACTATCGCGAGTCTGGGTGACCGCTAGGCAGCGCAGGTCGCTGGCGGGATCGGTTTCGATCACTTGGCGCAGCGCCGCTGGGTCGCTATCCGCTAGCTCACCAATCGCTTTGCGCCGTACCTGCTCGTTACGGTGTCGCCACTTCGGTTCTCGTTTGAAGAGATTTCCAAGCATAAATTACGCCTTCTTCAGTTTTCAGTTTGCCGTGTACAGTGTGCAGCCGGTCTGCCGCTACTGGGGGGTAATTATACGCAAAATGGGCGGCGGCTTGGGACGATCTTTCTCACTGAAGTCGGTAGAGGGTGGCGAGTGGATCGCTGGCGAGGAGAGTGGCATTCAGGCTCCCCTCCTCCCACTCCAGACGTTGCAGATGGTGGTGGTAGCGCACCCCGGGGGGGGTGCCGAGCAGGATCAGGTAGTCGGCCTGCGCTCCCATGGTGGGGTGGAGTTGCTGGTCGAGGTTGTAGATGTTGCGCGGCAACAGGTGGTAGTGGAGCCGATGGCGCCAGTATCCCATTCGTGGATCGTGGGTAACGATCCGCAACCGGGTTGCGGGGTGGTCGCCGATGATCGCGCTCCACGCCTCCGCCAGCCGGTAGGCGTGGCCGTCGAGCGCTGCGGCGGCGGCCTGTTGCGGACTTTTGCCGGAGAACTGCTGGTAGGTGGCTCGGCTCTGTATCCAGTGGTTGGCGAGCCAGTGGAGGTTAAGGACTCCCCACCCTACCGCGAGGAGTAGCAGCAGGGCGCTGCGTTTGGCGGGGCGGTGGGTGAAGCGCCCAAACAGCAGGTAGAAGAGCAGCGCGGTGACGAGCCAGGCGGCCACTAGCGGGGTGAGCCAGGCCTGCTCTTTTTGACTCGCTCCCAACAGAAAGTTGATGGAGCGCATACTCCAGGGCTGGGTGTTTCCCCAGTCACTGAGCAGTGCCGCTATCCCTAGGCGATGCTCGGCGGAATAAAAACGAAGATCAACTAGGGTAAAGCGGCGCTGTAGCGGATCCTCTACCTCGATTCCGATCTGTAAAATCTCCCCGCGCCAGCCGGGCTGGTGGGTGAGATCCAGGGTGATCGGCCCCCAGTTGTGCAGACGCGAGAGGCGCAGGCGCTGCGGCTGTGGCGAGTCGCTGCTGCGCCACAGTAGGGTGAGCGGTACTCCGCTGGGCAGCTCTTCGAGGCGCACTTGCAGATAGCGGTAGTGGTCGGCGGAGAGCCGCTGCATTCCACTCAGCAGTTGTACCCGCTCCTCTTGAAAGCGCTCTACCTGCAGCCCGTGTGCGCGGCGCGAGCCGCTGCCCAGCACTGGCGTGAAGGCGGCACCGGGGATCACTCGTGGTGCCTCCTGCGCACTTCGCGAGAGTCCGCTCCAACTGCTTCCCAGCAGCATGAGTAAAAGTGCTGCGGCCAGCAGTGCTAACGGCAGCCGCAACCCCTCTCGCCACTGCGCCCAGCGGCTCATCTGCGCACCTGCCAACCGGAGAGCAGGAGGGTTACCACCACCACCCAGAGGGGCATGAAGTGGATGAATAGCCGGTTGATTGCGGTATAATCACTCGCCCAGCGCCCCTGATCGCTCAATAGAAAGATCGCCACCACCGCCGCTAACGGTAGCAGCAGGGCGATTATTCCCGTCTTTGCAAAGGGGGTTCGCCAGTTGTAGAGTGCTACCCCCAGCGCGACGACGACTAGGTACCAAAAGAGGTTCCAGTTGGCGTATTGCCATAGGTTGGCAAGCAGCGGCCCCCAAATCGGGTTGTAGCCGAGCTGCTGCACCCCGAGCAGCGGGAGGTGCAGTTCACTTCCGACCAGCCCGAGGGTACCGAGTAGCGGCAGCTCCAGGAGCAGCGGCAGCTCGGCGTATCCACCACCGGCGAGCAGGAGTAGCCCGCCCGCCAGCCCCAGCCAGCCCCAGCGCCCGAGCCGGAGTACTCCCCAGAGGAGCAGCGCCACCAGTAGCCACACCATCCCCTCGCTCTTCACCGCCACCCCGAGCAGCAGCAGCGCTATCCCCCACCCTTGCCAAAAGCGATCCCGCAACTGCCCGCCGAGCAGCAGTGCCACCAATCCGGAGCCGGTAAAGGCCGCTTGCCAGAGATCGGCATACCCCGCCAGTGAAATGTGGGTATGTACCAGTGGTTGCGAGATCAGCAGGTAGCCGGGCAGCAGGGCGCAGGTGCGGCTACACCGCAACTCCCGCAGATGGCCATAGAGCAGCAGCAGCAGTGCCACTGCTGCCAGCAGCCAGGGGAGGTTGATTAGGGTGTCGCTCCACGCTCCCCAGGCGAGGGCGATCCAACTCTGGAGCAGCGAGACCAGCAGCGGGTAGGTGTGGGCGCTAATCGTGTAGCCCTCACCGCTGGCCCACTGCGACGGCGCGACCAAGGGGAGGAGCGCCCCGTGACTGACCCAGAGCTTGGCGCGATGTCCCCAGGTGGTCCAGGCATCCCACGGAAAGAGGGGACGCCACAGGATCTCGACCAGCGAGGGGAGCAGGTGGAGCAGGATCCCGGCTACCAAGAGCAGCGCTACAACGGTATCGCCCCGCCCGCTCGGTGGCGCTGGCCAGCGCGGCGAGAGCCGCTCAGGAGCGGCACGGCGCAGCGCCCACCCCAGCGCCAGCGCCAGCAGCAGTAGCCAAGCGACCATCGGGTAGAAAGCGATCCCTCCGCCCAGACCATTTTGCAGCCGTAGCCCGCCCGCCACCACCACCTGCCCCAGCAGCAGGCCGTAGCCCGCCACCAGCGGCCACCCCAAGCGGCGGCGACCCAGCCGTGCGGCTAGCCATCCCACCAGCAGCCCCCCCACCAACCACGGTAGCAGCAGCGCCAGGAGCAATCGACTGCTCTCCGCCATCCCTTAGCCTAAGCGCCCGCGCAGGCACTTCAGATAGTGCTCTTCGTTAGCGGCTTGGCCCTGCTGCTGGGCCTCCCACAGCACCTGCTCAAGACACTCAATCATCTGGTGTTCGGCGGGATGTTCCCCCCCCCAGCGCAGTACCATTCTTCTATAGAGGGCGTGAATGCCGAATGGGCGATTCACCGCTAACTGTTCGCGAATCGCTAGATGCAGGGAGAGGTGGAGAAATGGGTTCCCCTCCCCTTGCTGCGGGTGCCAGTCGCGCTGCAATGCCGCCTCCCCCGCCGCCAGTAGCGCGTGGTACTCGGGATGGAGGGTGATGACCTCCGCCACCTGCTGCTGTAGCGGTTCCAGCGGCAGCCCGGCACAGTGGCGCTGCCAGGACTCGACATAGACCCGACGCAGTGCCGAGCGATCACTCGTGTACATGGTGCCAAACCCCTTTTTGGAAGCCTAAAAAAGTCGCCTCTATTCTCTAGCAGAGGGGATTATGCTACAATTTGCCTTCGCATTACATCCCCGTAGCGCAATCCTATTTCAATCTACCGTAAAGGAATCCTCCCCATGCAGAAAGCAACCGCCCTTCTCTTGCTGGCTCTCTCCCCTCTCGCCACTAGCGTTAGTGCCGGTGAGAGCGATCTTCAACCCCGCATTGAGAGCAGCCGTGCTGCGATTCAAGACTTTTTCGCCGGTCTTCGCGATGAGCTGGAGCGTGCGATGAAGTCGGGAGGGCCGGTGGCGGCGATTAACATTTGCCACCGTGTCGCCATTCCGATCACCGAGGCCAAGAGTCTGGAGCATAATATGCTCCTCTCCCGCACCAGCCTCAAGCTGCGCAACCCGGCGAATGCTCCCGATGCTTGGGAGCAGGCGGTGCTGGAGCAGTTCGCCGAGCGTCACGCTGCGGGCGAGGCGGTCACCGCCCTCTCTCACGGCGAGATGGTCGATATCGGGGGGCGTACCCAGTTTCGCTACCTGCACGCGATCCCCACCGCCGAGGTCTGCCTCAGTTGCCACGGTAGCAACCTCGATGCAGCGGTGCAGACCAAGCTCGACGAACTCTATCCAGAAGATCAGGCCATCGGCTACCAGGTCGGCGACCTGCGCGGTGCCTTTAGCGTCATTCACGAGCGCTAATCCGTCCCCCCGCAATCTACTCTTGAACATCCCACCCGAAGGGTGGATAATGCCGCCTCTGGATCGATCTGCCAGCAGCATCTGCCTGCTGCGGCACGATTGCGTCCCGCCCCCCATCGGGGCAACGTCTGCGATGCTGGTCCCATTGCCGGTCCCAGACGTTTTTCTACAAGCAATGAGGAGTTTACTGAGAATGGCAATCACTACCCAGCAGAAAAACGTAATTATTGAGGAGTATGGCCGTGCGCCGAGGGACACCGGTTCGCCGGAGGTTCAGGTCGCTCTGCTCACTGCCCGCATTAACCATCTGACCGAGCACTTTGCCGAGCATAAGCTCGATCACCACTCCCGCCGTGGGCTGGTGCGCATGGTCAACTCCCGGCGCAAGCTGCTCGACTATCTCAAGTCGAAAGATCTGGAGCGCTATCGCACGCTAATCTCCCGCCTGGGCCTGCGTCGCTAAGTCGTATCCACGAAAGAGGAAAATAGACCGTGAGCGTGAAACAGAAAGCATTTCAATACGGCAACCACAAGGTTGTCCTCGAGACTGGAGAGATCGCCCGTCAAGCCGATGGGGCGGTAATGGTCGATATGGATGGCACCGTGGTGCTAGCTACCGTGGTTGCCGATAAGCGGCCCTCCGAGGGGAAAGACTTTTTTCCGCTCACCGTCGATTATCAGGAAAAAACCTACGCCGCCGGCAAGATCCCCGGCGGCTTTTTTCGCCGTGAAGGACGACCTTCGGAGAAGGAGATTCTCACCTCCCGACTGATCGACCGTCCGATTCGGCCACTCTTTCCCAAAGGCTTTAACGTTGAGACCCAACTGATTCTCACCGTGAAGTCGTTAAACCCTAATGTAGACCCAGAGATTCCCTCGCTCATTGCGGCCTCTGCCGCGCTGGCGGTCTCGGGGCTCCCCTTTCAGGGACCGATTGGCGCAGCGCGAGTCGGCTATAAAGGGGGCAACTACCTGCTCAATAGCGAGCATATCGGGGTGGGCGAAGAGAGTGATCTCGATCTGATCGTCGCCGGTACCGAGCAAGCGGTGCTAATGGTCGAGTCGGAGGCCAACCAGCTCTCTGAAGAGATTATGCTCGGAGCCGTCCTCTTCGGCCACCAGCAGATGCAGGTGGTGATTCAGGCGATTCGCGAACTCGCCGCTGAAGTCGCCAAACCGATTACCCCCTTCGCCGCCCCGAGCGAGGATAGCGCACTGGCGCAGCGGGTCGCCGAACTGGCCGAGCTGCGCATCGGCGAGGCCTACACCATTGCCGATAAGATGGAGCGCTACCGTGCGCTTGATGGGATCGCCGCTGAGGTCTGCGAGCAGCTTGCCGAGGAGTGGGAGACGACTTCGGTTAAGACGGCTCTGGAGCGGCTGAAAAAGCGTATTGTTCGCGGTCGTATCCTCGCCGGTCAGCCGCGCATTGACGGGCGCGATAACGCTACCGTGCGCCAGATCACGATTCGTACCGGGGTACTGCCGCGTACCCACGGCTCTGCCCTCTTTACTCGGGGCGAGACCCAGGCGCTGGTGATCACCACCCTGGGGACGGAGCGCGACTCCCAGATCATTGATGCGCTGGAGGGGGAGCGTAAGGAGGCCTTTATGCTCCACTACAACTTCCCTCCTTTCTGCGTGGGGGAGATTGGCCGCGTCGGCAGCCCCAAGCGGCGCGAAATCGGCCATGGCCGCCTCGCTAAGCGGGGGGTTGTTGCCTGTATGCCGACTCTCAGCGAGTTCCCCTACTCAGTGCGCGTCGTCTCCGAGATCACCGAGTCCAACGGCTCCTCCTCCATGGCTTCGGTCTGCGGTACCAGCCTCTCGCTCATGGATGCCGGGGTACCGATTAAGGCCCCGATTGCCGGTGTTGCGATGGGGCTGATCAAAGAGGGTGAGGAGTTCGCGGTACTCACCGACATTATGGGTGATGAAGACCATCTCGGCGATATGGACTTCAAGGTAGCCGGTACCGAGCAGGGGATCAACGCCCTGCAGATGGATATTAAGATCAACGGCATCACCCAGGAGATTATGGAGATCGCCCTGCAGCAGGCCAAAGCGGGCCGTCTCCACATCCTCAATGAGATGGCCAAGGCGATTGGCGCTCCCCGCCAGGAGATGTCGGAACACGCTCCGCGCATTGTCACCTTTAAGATCTCCCCGCAGAAGATTCGCGATGTGATCGGTAAGGGGGGGATCACCATTCGCACCATCACCGAAGAGACCGGGGCCACTGTCGATGTCACCGATGATGGGATTGTGAAGATCTTCTCGGTCAGCAGGAGTGCGGGCGATGAGGCGCGTAAGCGGATCGAGCTGATCACCGCCGATGTCGAGGTGGGCATGATCTATGAGGGCAAAGTGGCCCGTCTCATGGATTTCGGTGCCTTCGTCACGATCCTTCCAGGCCGCGATGGGCTGGTCCACATTTCGCAAATCTCTGATGAGCGGGTGGAGAAGGTGAGCGATAAACTCACCGAAGGGGATGTTGTCCGGGTCAAGGTTCTCGAAATCGACAAGCAGGGACGTATCCGCCTTAGCATGAAGGCGATCGAACTCTAACCTGTTCAAACCCTCCACTCCCCGCTCACCGGTCGGTGGGCGGGGAAGTCAAAAGTCCATGCTCTCTTTTGCTGTTGAAGTAGTCCATTTTGCCCCCATCTGTCGCCCATCCCATTCTCTGCCAATAATATAGCGATGTTAGGAGCTGAATCATGTCGGTTGATGCACATAAAGAAACCATGGAGTTTAAGGCTGAAGTAAATCAGGTTTTGAACCTGGTGATTCGTTCTCTCTACAGCAATAAGGAGATCTTTCTACGCGAGCTGATCTCCAACGCCTCCGATGCCGCTGAGAAGCTGCGTTTTGAGGCTCTCACCGACGATGCCCTCTACGAGGGTGAATCGAATCTGCGCATTCGCATCGCATTCGATGCCGAGCAGCGCACCGTCACCATCGACGATAACGGTATCGGCATGAGCCGCCAGGAGGTGGGCGAGACCATCGGCACCATCGCCAGCTCCGGCACCAAGAAGTTTCTCGAAAATCTCTCCGGCGATAAAGCGGAGGATAGCCAACTGATTGGCCAGTTCGGGGTCGGTTTTTACTCTGCCTTTATTGTTGCTGATCGGGTCACGCTCACCACTCGCCGCGCCGGTCTCGGGGTGGAGCATGGGGTGCGCTGGGAGTCGGACGGCAGCGGCTCCTACACCATTGAGACGGTGGAGAAGGCGGGCCGGGGTACGGCAATTACCCTCCATCTGCGTGAGGAGGAGGGGGAGTTCGCCGAGGGCTACCGGCTGCGTTCGATTATCAGCAAGTTCTCCGACCATATCGCGATTCCCATTGAGATGCTCGGTGAGACCTACCCGGAGCGTGATGAGGAGGGGAACGAGAAACCCGACAGTAAGCCGGAGCCGCAGTGGGAGCAGGTCAACCGGGGAACGGCGCTCTGGATGCGTAATAAGAGCGAGATTAAGGAGGAGGAGTATCAGGAGTTCTACAAACATATCGGCCACGACTTTGAGGCCCCGCTGGCGTGGTCGCACAATCGGGTGGAAGGCTCCAATGAGTACACCTCGCTGCTCTTTATCCCCGCCCGCGCCCCCTTCGATCTGTGGGATCGCGACCAGAAGCATGGGGTGAAGCTCTATGTTCGCCGCGTTTTTATTATGGATGAGGCGGATAAGCTGATGCCGCGCTACCTGCGCTTCGTTAAGGGGGTGGTCGATAGTAACGACCTGCCGCTCAATGTCTCGCGGGAGATTCTGCAGCACAATAAGAAGATCGACACCATTCGCAACGCCAATGTGAAGCGTATCCTCGGGCTGCTGGAGAAGATGGCGAGCGATGAGCCGGAGAAGTACCAGAAGTTCTGGGATCAGTTTGGTAAGGTGATGAAGGAGGGGCCTGCCGAAGAGTTCGCTAACCGCGAGCGGATCGCCGGACTGCTGCGCTTTGCCAGCACTACGTCAGAGGGTGAGGCGCAGAGTGTCTCCCTCGACCAGTATCTGGAGCGGATGGCGGAGAAGCAGGAGAAGATCTACTACATCACCGCCGATAGCTACGCCGCAGCAAAACATAGCCCCCACCTGGAGATCTTCAAGAAGAAGGGGGTCGAGGTGCTGCTGCTTACCGACCGGGTCGATGAGTGGCTGTTCAACAGTCTGACCGAGTTTAAGGGGAAGCATATTCAGTCGGTCGCTAAAGGGGCGCTCGATCTCGGAGAGCTGGATGATCAGGAGGAGAAGGAGCAGCAGGAGAAGTTGGAGGCGGAGAGCAAGCCGCTGATTGAGCGGGTGCAGAAGGCGCTTGGCGAGTCGGTTCAAGAGGTGCGGATTAGTCACCGTTTGACCGAGTCCCCGGCCTGTATCGTGGTCGGTGACTACGATATGAGCGCGAATTTGCAGCGGGTGCTCAAGCAGCTTGGTCAGGATGCGCCGAGTGCCAAGCCGATTTTGGAGCTCAATCCAACCCATTCGCTGGTGCAGAAGATGGATCAGGAGCCGGATGAAGATCTCTTCGCCGACCTCGCTTCGGTCCTGCTTGATCAGGCGATTCTCGCCGAGGGGGGGCAGCTCGATGACCCCGCCGCCTTTGTGCGTCGCCTTAATAAGCTGATGCTGCTGCGTTAGTTCTGATGGCGAATGCCCTCTGACCGACAGCCTGGAGCTGCGCTCCAGCGGGTCGGTCGCGCTATCGCTGCAGGTCGGTCGCGCCGGAGGGCTGATCTACAGCCGTAGCATCTCCGGCGCGT
>SLIM01000094.1 GCA_007135625.1 Gammaproteobacteria bacterium | reverse complement strand
GGGAGGTTTTGCGCTTCGTTGGCAATGGCGAAGATTGCGGCGTGGTCGCCGAGGCGCTGCAGCAGGGCTTGGTGGGCGGTGTGAAGTTGTGCGGCGGGGCTGCGCAGGATGATTTGCGGCGGCGGGGTGTGGAGCTGTTGCAGGCCGTCTAAAAGGGTGCAGTGGGCATCGGGGAGGGCGGCGATGTGGGGCCAGGCTTGGCGCAGGGTGGCGGTTGCGCTCTCCAGGAAGCGGCTCTCGGCGAGCAGGTAGCCGAAGCGGGCGAGGACTCGCACGGCGATTCCATTGGCGGCAGGGAGGGCATCGTCGCTCCACGGTTTGGGGCGCTGAATGAGCGGTTCGTGGTCGTTGCTGGTGAAGAAGAAGCCGCCGGCGGGGTCGGCGAACTGCTCCAGAGTCACCTCGATGAGGGCGAGCGCCCACTCCAGGTCGCTGCTGCGCCACTCCAGTTGGAGTAGCTCCCACAGGGCATCAATCAGGTAGAGGTAGTCGTCGAGATAGGCGTTAAGGTGGCTCTGGTCGTGCCAGCAGGCGGCGAGCAGGCGGTTGTCGCGCCACAGGTGGTGGCGCAGGAAGTCGCAGGCGGCTTGTGCCGAGGCGAGGTAGCGGGGCTGCTCGAAGCGGCGTGCGGCGCGTGCCATGCCGCGAATCATGCGGGCGTTCCAGGCGGTGAGCTGCTTTTCGTCACGCTGCGGGCGGGGGCGCTGCTGGCGGATACGCAGCAGGGTGGCGCGGGCGCTCTCCAGCTCCGGGGTGTCGAGGGGGAGGTTGGGGTCGTGGCGGTAGAGGTGCCAGTGGTCTTCGAAGTTGGGGGTTTCGTTCAGCCCGTAGGCGGCGCAGAAGGGGGTGGCCTGCGGGTCGGGGAGGAGTGCTTTGACCTGCTGGCGTTGCCAGAGGTAGTAGCGCCCCTCTTCGCCCTCGCTGTCGGCATCCAGGCTGGAGTAGTAGCCGCCGTTGGGAGCCTGCATTCGGCGCAGCGTCCATTCGGCAATGCCGTGGGCGGCGGCGTGAAAGAGCGGGTCGGGGTGGTGGGCGAGGGCATCGCTGTAGCAGGCGAGGAGGGCGGCGTTGTCGTAGAGCATCTTTTCAAAGTGGGGGATCATCCACTCGCGATCTACGCTGTAGCGAAAGAAGCCGCCGCCGAGGTGGTCGTGGATTCCGCCGGAGGCCATTCGCTCCAGGGTGTGGAGGGCGATTTGGTGGGCGCTCCCCTGTTCCAGGTTGGCGAGGAGTAGTTCCAGGGTTTCGGCGTGGGGAAACTTGGGGGCAGCGCCGAAGCCGCCATCCATGACATCAAAGCGCTGTGCGAGCTGTGTAATGGCTTGGTGGATTATGCCAACATCCGGTTCGCCGGGGGGAGGCGGTGGGGGGTTAAGCAGGGCCAGAACTTGACGGTTTTGGGTGGTAATCGCTTCGCGCTGCTGCTCCCAGGCGCTCTGCACGGCGCTGAGGATCTGGCTAAAGGCGGGGAGGCCGTGGCGCGGGGTGGGGGGGAAGTAGGTGCCGGCGAAGAAGGGGATGTGGTGATCAGGGGTGAGGAAGAGGGTGAGGGGCCAGCCGCCGCCGCGCTGGTTGAGCAGTTGGTGCGCCTGCTGGTAGATTTTGTCGAGGTCGGGGCGCTCTTCCCGGTCTACTTTGATGTTGATGAAGTGGCGGTTCATCTGCTCGGCGGTGGCGGGATCTTGAAACGATTCGTGGGCCATGACGTGGCACCAGTGGCAGGCGGAGTAGCCGATGGAGAGGAGAATCGGGCGCTGCTGTTGACGGGCGAGGGTGAGGGCTTCGTCGCCCCAGGGGTACCACTCAACCGGGTTGCTGGCGTGTTGTTGCAGGTAGGGGCTGCGGCTCTCGGCGAGGCGGTTGGGGGGCATAGGTTGCTCACTTGTTGCGTAGGGGCGAGAGGAGGGAGGCGAGGTGCGAGGTGCGAGGTGCGAGGTGCGAGATGCGAGATGCGAGGGGCGAGAGAACGGTATCTGCGTCTGCCGTCTGCGATCATGTCGCGTGTACGCCTCGCCTCTTCCATGGCGAATGGGTAACGTGCTGCGGGTGATTGGAGCATACTCACGTATTGGATGCAAGCGCTCCTCTCTCCGCAGTCTCTCCGCTGTCCTCGCTCCCCTCTCCTCAGTATACTGTCCCTCTTATGCCGGGCAGGGTCTAGCTCGGTGGGTGTTGTTTAGTGGAGTGGTTACTGTGAACAGAGAACAGAGTGGTGAGATGGGGTCTTTGAGCTATAAAGAGGCGGGGGTCGATATTGATGCCGGTAACCGCTTGGTGGAGCGGATTAAGCCGCTGGTGCAGACCACCGCCCGTCCGGGGGTGGTCGGTGGTCTGGGGGGGTTTGGGGCGCTGTTTGCGCTGCCGCTGGAGCGCTACCGCCAGCCGCTGCTGGTCTCCGGGACGGATGGGGTGGGAACTAAGCTGAAGCTGGCGCTGGAGCTGGGGCGGCATACCACCATCGGAATCGATCTGGTGGCGATGTGCGTGAACGATATTGTGGTAACCGGTGCTGAGCCGCTCTTTTTTCTCGACTACTACGCCACGGGTCAACTCGATGTGGAGGTGGCGGTGGCGGTGGTGGAGGGGATTGCCGAGGGGTGTCGCCAGGCGGGGGCGGCGCTCTCTGGCGGTGAGACGGCGGAGATGCCGGGGATGTACGGTTCCGGGGAGTATGATTTGGCCGGTTTTGCGGTGGGAATCGTGGAGCGCGATGCGATGATCGATCCGCAGCGGGTGGCGGTTGGGGATCGGTTGCTCGGTCTCGCCTCCTCGGGTCCCCACTCGAACGGCTATTCGTTAATTCGGCGTATCGTTGCGCGTAGCGGGGTGATGCTGGAGAGTCCCTTTGGTGAGAGTACCTTGGGTGAGGTGTTGCTGACTCCGACCCGCATCTATGTCCGCTCTATCCTGGAGTTGCAGCAGCAGGTGGCGATTCATGCGGTGGCGCATATTACCGGTGGGGGGTTGCCGGAGAATATCCCGCGAGTTTTACCGCAAAATACCCGGGCGGTGATCGATCTCGACTCTTGGCAGCGTCCGCCGATCTTCTCCTGGCTACAGCAGCAGGGGGGGGTGGCGGAGGAGGAGATGCTGCGTACCTTTAACTGCGGTCTTGGCATGGTGGTCTGCGTCGCAGAGGAGGATGCCGAGCGGGCGCTGCAACTCCTGCGTGCGCAGGGGGAGGAGGCGTGGTCGTTGGGCTGGATTGAGGC
>SLIM01000243.1 GCA_007135625.1 Gammaproteobacteria bacterium | reverse complement strand
GGGGGCGAGCCGGGGGGGGTGGCGGGGCGAGTGGCCGCCGACCCTCAATAAAGAGGGGGCGCTGTTCGAGTACTTGATACTCGGCCTGCGCACCTAGGCCTAGCTCCAGCGGTGGGGATATGCTGGCCAGATTGAGGCCGTTGCTAGCGGGTGGGCGAATGACGATCTCCGGTGGCTGCGGACGCAGTAGCAGCAACTCCGCTGCGAGGATCAGTCCGAGCAAGCCGCTGATCGCGAGCAGGATCCATTTCATGGTACTTTCCTCTGGATTACTGCCGTAGCAACCATCATCCCCTCCGCTGCAGAAAGCCGATTAGGTCAAAATTGACATCTTGGTGAAATTCGACGACCCGATTCTGCCCTCGGCCCAGGTAGCGCTTGTTGGAGCGCACTCCGAGGTTGTCCACCAACAGCAGCGGGGAGCCGCCCTCCAGTTCGTAGAGCGCACGCCCTAGGGACTCAATGCCGCCGGTCATGCGGACTCGAATGATCACCTCGATCAACTCGTCATTGGCTGGGCTGGTGAGGTTTTGGGTGCTAACCAGTTGGCCGCCGTTGCTCTCAATCACCCGCCGGACGCGCTGTTGCAAGTCGGCGGCGGCGAGTGCCGGGTTGGCGGCTTCCAGAAAGTAGTCGCTGGTAGCCAGTTGCTGGCGCATCTGCCCAAGCTGCGCTTCGAGCTGGGGATGGCGGGCGAGCATCGACTCGAAACGGACAATCTGGTTGCTCATGGTTTCGATATGTTCGCTATAGAAGCGCATTTTCATCCACCAGGGGGTTAAGATCCCGGCCAGCACGACCATAATCACCACTAGCAGGATGGTTAGTGAGCGCAGGCATTGGTCACAAATAACTCGCTGCATGGTTACTACTCCCCGGAGATCATCAGTTCATTGTGCAGCGAGGGGTCGCCCGCCAACTCCAGCCGGTTGATCCGCGCCCCGAGGTGGAAGCGCTGTTCGCCGCCGGCTTGAAGTACTGGCGAGCGAAAGGCGGTTGCCGAGAAGCTGGGGCTACTTTCGATCTTCTCGATAAGCGCAGTTGCCTGACGCGACAGACCACGCAGTTCGAGTTGTCCTGCGCGTAGATCAAGTTGCTGTATCCAGGTATCATCGGGAAGCAGTTCGGTCAGTTCGCGCAGGATATCGACCGCCGGGCGCAGTTCGCTGCGCCGCTTGGGGATCTGGTTAAGCAGCTCTTCCATCTGATCGACCTCGTTGCGCAGTGCGGTGACCGCCGTTGCCTGCTGACGCGCCTGCTCGGCCCGCTGCTCAACGACAATCGCAACTCCGCGCTGCTGCCATAATGGGGTGAGCAGTACCGCCGTGAGCAGGAGGGCGACGAGCGACCAGAGCGCGGCGTAGTGGAACACTCCGATGCCGGATGGACCGGGCCGGTCTGCGCGTGCCAGCAGGTTCATCTCCTCCCAGCCGTGGTGGGTGTCGATCACCCCAACGCGCAGCCCCAGACGCTGGAGATGGTGCAGCAGTTCGCTAATGCGGTTGCGTGGCACCACCGCCAGCTCCACCACGATCTCACCATCCTCTTCCGAGGTCTCAACGATTTGGCAGTCGTAGTGGACTTGTGCTGCGGTAAAGGGGGTCAGGCGATCCATCTCGAAGCCGACTACCTGCAGAATATTTTCCGCTGTCGCAGCAGGAAAACGCACCCGTTTGCGCAGTACCAGGTTGCTGGGAAGGCGCAGGGTGACGGCCTCAGCCCCCATCTTAAATGCCTTAGTCAGCTCGCCACGGGTTGCGGTTAGCGGGATGCTACCCAGCTCCTGCCGCTCCTGTTCGAATGCGCGATAGATCTCTAGGCTACCCCCGTCAGCAGAGGGTTCGACCACCCAAGGCGAAGCATCCGGGGCTAACCAGCGGCGTATCTTGGGCGGTAGGCAGCAGAGCAACCCACGCTTCCAGTGGCGATAGAGACGGGCAATGTCAAGCGATCTGTTCAATAGCGACTACCATTAAATTCAAGTTTTGGGCTTGTCGCCCTAAGGGACGATCCACACCCGTTGTCACAGTATATCAATTAGTCTGACCTGTAAATTCAAGTTTTGGGCTTGTCGCCCTAAGGGACGATCCACACCCGCTGTCACAGTACATCAATGGGTCTGACCTGTGGGGTGATGTGATTTTCCAGCACCTGATAGGCTCTGGCCCCAGGGGCGCGATCAAAATGGAGCGAGGGTCGCCCACCGCCACCACCGCCGCCGCCGAGAGAGATCAGCATCTCACCGCGCACCATCCGCCCTTGGTCGAGGTTGACCTCGGCGTAGAGGCGGTAGACCCGCGCCCCGGAGGGTGAGACGAAGTTCCCCCCAAACGGGGGCATAGAGGGTTCCAGTCCCTGCGCCAGTGCCTCATCGCGCTCGATCAGGTAGCGGTCTATCACCCCGCGATCCACTTCGGGAATGGCGTAGAGGACCAGGCGATCCGCAAATAGCGGATTTACTGTACGCTGTCCCGAGTGAATCGTCAATGCCGGAGCGACGGCACGATAGACCTCCGGGGTCATGCCGAGGACTTGACGCAGCTCTTGCAGGGTCTCGAAACGGCGATTGCGCGGCCCGTAGGGCAGCCCTGCCGCCTGGTAATCGCTCTTTTCCGCTCCGTGCAGGCGGGCATCGTCGTCGGGGTCGATCCAGTCGAGGATTGTATCACGCAACGCCTCCGCCTCGGCAGGGTCGAGACCCACCTCGATAAAAAGCTGCTCCAGCATCTCGGGGGCGGCCTGGTTGAGGTCGATCCGTCCCGACTCCGGGGTGGCGGCGATGCGCAGCTCAAACCCCTCGAACTGCCACGGACGCAACACCCCGTCGGCCTTCCACTCCGGCTCCTGGTCGGCGGCGCTGGCCGGAGGGTTGAGCAGGCGGTAGATCATCACCTGCTGGGCGGCGCTAATCGCGGCGCGTGCCTGGCGCTCCTGGACCATTGCGCTCACCATGCCGATCTCATTGCGCTGCACCACGGTAAGCGAGGCGGCGATCACCATCAGCAGCACCATCATCCACAGCACCAGTACCAGGGCGATGCCGCGTTGCCTGTGGTGACTCCTCATTGCGCCATTCCGAAAAACCATCTGTTGCCTTTGGTGACTCCTCATTGTGCCACGCCAAAAACCATCTCTGGCCACGCCCCCCGCGCATCCTCAATGCGCATCCGCACCAGCAGCGGGAGTGTCGGCTCCTCCCATTCGCGCAGCCACTCCGGGTCGCTCTCCCCCTCGGCGATGCCGTAGTACTCCAACTCCAGCCGCTTAAGCTGATCCAGTACTGCGCTCTGGCTATAGTAGGCCCGCATCCCCTCGGGCCCCTTGCCGGGGTCGCCCCGATCCTTCACCAGCGGCTGCCACTCGGGAATGCCATCTGGTCCCTCCAGAATCTCTGGGTGGTAGAGCCAGCGGGTGAGGGTTAGTCCGCCATCCCGCCCGGCATGGAGGCGCATCACATAGAGCCCGGCAACCCCAAGGTGAGCCGGCATCGGCGAAACAAACTCAAGGGTCTGGTCGTTGCCGTAAAAGACCGCGTGCTTCTCCTCTCCCTCTTGCTCGATAATGACTTCGCGGGTCTGCCCCAGGCGGTCGTGGAGAAAGCGCCACACCTGACGCATTTCGGCGGAGTGGTCGGCGCGGCGATCCACCGCATCCCAGCTCCGGCTAGCGAGGCGCAGACTGCCAAACAGCAGGCTCACGATGAGCGAGACCAGCGTCAGCGCAATCAGCAGCTCAATCAGGGTAAAACCCCGCAGAGATCTCACGTTGTGCCTCACTCCACCTCCCCCAAGCGCAGGGTGAGCAACTGCACCTGGCGCTGGCCACCGCGCTCGCTCCAGGAGACAGTGGTCTCAATGCGCAGCAACACCTGCGAGGTAGAGGTAAAATCCTCCTCCAGATCAAACTCGCTGGTCTCGCTACGCCAGCGATACTCCCCCGCCTCGCCCTGCTCACTGCCGCGCTCCAGCAGATTAGCGGCGACCGCCTGCCGCCCCTCGGCGAGCAGCAGCGCCTCGCTGTAGCGGGCGCTAATCTGGGTGTTGCGTAGCGAACTGCTGAAAACCTGAAACAGCACCCCGAGTGAGAGCGTGAGGACGGCGAAGGCGACCAGTACCTCCAGCAGCGAAAAACCACGCTGCCGACGTTTACGCAGCGGATGATTACGCATCGGGATCGTCCAGCACCCGCACCCGCCCGGTGAGCCAGTCCACATCGACTGCAAAGCGGTACTCCGGGTTACGCTCCAGACTAAGGGTGACCCGTCCGCCGGTGGAGCTGCCATCGGGATAGAAGCGCACTCTCCCCAACTGCTCCCCCTCGGTTTCGGAGTCGGCTGTCAAAAGAACCAGCTTTAACGATTCCGGCAGGGCGTAGGCGCGGGGGCGGCCCTCGGTCTGAATGGTGCGTCCCTCCAGGTCAAAGGTAACGACCGCCTCCTCGCCTCCGGTGGCGGCGCGTGAGCGGGCGTAGCGCAGCGCTGAAGCGACGTGGCGGGTGGCGCTCTTCAGCTCCACCCCCGGCAGCGCTTGGCGAACCAGTGGCGGGGTGACCGCCATCAGAGTGGCCGCGATGACCAACACAATAATCAGTTCAATGAGCGTAAAGCCCTCTACCCGCTGCGCCCGTCTCATCTTGGGATAACCGCTATCCACTCAGTCCCAGTTGGTAACATCAGTGGCATCACCAGTGCCGCCTACCGCGTTATCGGAGCCGAGGGTGAAGAGGTCAAAAGTTCCGTGATCACCAGGATATTTATAGTGGTAGGGGTTGCCCCATGGGTCGGTAGGCACATTGGGGCGGTCGAGGTAGGGGCCGTTCCAGGTGTTGCGCCCTCCTGGGTTGCGCACCAGCGCCTCCAGGTTGGGGGGGTAGTGTCCCATATCGAGGTAGTACATCTCCACGGCAGTAGAGATGTTGCCGATTTGGGTCTGGGCGGTCTTAGTCTGCGCCCCGCCCAGTGCGCTCATCACCCGTGGCCCGACCAAACCCGCCAGGAGTGCCAAAATCGCCAGCACGACCAGCAGCTCAATTAGGGTAAAACCACCGCTCTTTCCCATTTTTCGTCTCATGCTTCTCATCTCGCTTACTCTCGCTCCTTCGGTCTCGTTAGAAGACCAGTTCATTGGCGCTTAACACCGCCATTAAAATAGAAATAATGATCCCCGCCACAATCAACCCCAGACCGACAATGAGCAACGGCTCCAGCAGGGTCAGCATCCGTTTGACCGCGTTTCGCACCTCCTGATCGTAGACATCGGCCACCTTGGCCAGGGTTCGCTCCAGACTGCCCGACTCCTCGCCCACCTTAATCATCTGTAACGCCAGTGGCGGTAAGATCTTCTCCTCAATCAGCGGGTCGGCAAAGCCGCGTCCACGCTTTAGATTCTCCGCCGCCGCCGCGACGGAGGCGGCGATTACGGTATTCCCCACCACATCCTTCACCAGCGTTAGCGCCGAGAGCAGCGGCAGGCCATTCTCCAGCAGGGTGGAGAGGGTGCGGGCAAAACGGGCGGTCTCCACCTTAGCGACCAGATCACCGAACAGCGGCCAGCGTAGAATCCTCCGATCCCAGCGTGCTTTCACCGCTGGCTGCTGAAACTGGTACTGCAACCAGGCAATAAGCAGAAAGATCCCGGCCAGCATCGCCCACCACCAGGCGCTAAAAAACTCCCCGGTCGCGATAACCACTTGGGTCATCAGCGGCAGAGTACCCCCCATGTCGTCAAACATCTGCTTAAACTGCGGCACCACAAACATCAGCAGCAGCGCCACCGAAAGCCCAGCCACCACCAGTAAGATCGTCGGATAGACCAGCGCCGAGCGGACGCTCTCACGCAGCTCACCGGAGCGCTCCAGATACTCGGCCACCCGCCCCAGCACACTTTGCAACACCCCGCCCGCCTCACCAGCGCGAACCATGTTGATATAGAGCGGCGAGAAGACCCCGCGCTGCTCCTCCAGCGCCGCCGAGAAGGAGGCCCCCCCCTGCACCCGCTCGCGCAGGCGCAGCATCAGCGCCTCCAAATCGTTATCGGAGGAGAGATCGGCAAGAATCTGCAACGAGCGGTCGAGGGTCAGTCCCGCCTCCAGCAGGGTCGCTAAATCACGGGTAAAGTGGGTCACCTGCTGGTGCGAGAGGCGGCGGGTAGTGGCCCGCGCACGACTCAAAAAGCCCGCCGCCCCGCCCGCCTGCTTGGTGCGAATCGGGATCAGCCCATCCTTCTGCAGCAGCCGTAGCAGCGCCGCTTCGTCGTTGGCCTCCAACTGCCCCTCAACGACCTCGCCATTCAGGCGAGTCGCCTTGTAGTGAAAATTGGGCAAGTTAGTCCTCCTCCGCCACGCGCAGCACCTCTTCGATGGTGGTCATACCGAGAGCCGCCTTGCGCAGGCCGTCCTGGTACATCGTATCCATCCCTTCGGTAATCGCCGCCCGCCGAATCTCCGCCGCGTTGGCATGACTCATCACCATCCGCCGCACCTCCTCACTCATTAGCAGCACCTCGGTGAGACAGAGGCGACCAAAATAGCCGGTACCGGCACACGCCTCACACCCCTTCGGGTGGTAGAGCAGATGCTCCTCCCCAGGCGGGTAGTACCGCCCCAGCCCCATCTCCTGCACCAGCTCCGGGCGCGGAGTATAGGGTTCGCGGCAGTGGTCACAGAGGCGGCGCACCAGCCGCTGCCCTAGAATACCATTGATTGTGGAGTTGATCAAATAGCCATCGACCCCCATATCGAGCAGTCGCGCCACTCCACCCGGGGCATCGTTCGTGTGCAGGGTGGAGAGTACCAAGTGACCGGTAAGCGCCGAGCGCACCGCAATTTGCGCGGTCTCCAGGTCGCGCATCTCACCGACCATAATCACATCGGGGTCTTGGCGCACAATCGCCCGTAGCGCGTTGGCAAAGGTGAGATTGATCTGCGGCTTCACCTGAATCTGGTTGACCCCCTCCAGTTGGTACTCCACCGGATCTTCGACGGTAATGATTTTGCGATCCGGGGTATTTAACCGATGCAATGCAGTGTAAAGGGTGGTGCTCTTGCCGCTGCCGGTGGGGCCGGTTACCAAGATAATGCCGTGCGGCATATCGAGAATCTTCTTCATCCGCTCCAGTGGACGGCCATCAAACCCCAGTGCGGAGAAGTCAAACTGTACGCTCTGCTTATCGAGCAGACGAATCACCACGCTCTCGCCAAAGAGGGTCGGCACGGTGGAGACGCGCAGATCCAGCTCTTTGCCCTGGACCCGCACCGCAATGCGTCCATCCTGCGGCAGGCGGCGCTCGGCGATATTGAGCTTGGCCATAATCTTAATGCGTGAAATCACCGCCGCCGCCGAGTGGGAGGGGGGGGCCTCCACCTCGCGCAGTACGCCGTCAATGCGGTAGCGGATCTTCAGTCGCCCCTCAAACGGTTCGACATGAATGTCCGAAGCCCTTGACTCCACCGCCCGCTGCACCACCAGATTGACCAGGCGGATCACCGGGGCCTCGCTCGCCATATCCTTGAGGTGCTCGATATCCTCCTCATCCTCGCTCCCCCCGAGGCCCTCGACGATCTCCCCCATGGCGCTGCGCCCCTCGCCGAAGAGGCGCTCGATTGCGGCATCAATCTCCGACTGCAACCCCACACGCGGCACCACCACGAGCCCGGTAGCCGCCGCCACCGCATCAAGCGAGAAGCTGTCGGTAGGATCAGAGGTCGCCAGCAGCAACTCTCCCGAGTCGCGCTCCACGTGGATCGGCAGAATATGCACCTCTTTAATGAAGCGCAAGGAGAGCAAGGCATCCTCCAGCACCGGCACCGTCGGATACTCCTCCGCCGTCACCCGCTCCAGCCCCAGCTCCTCAACGAAGGCCTGCGCCAGGTCACGCTCCGACACCAGCCCCAGCTTGAGCGCCATGCGCCACAGCGAGCCGCCGCTTTCGCGGGTCAGCTTCTCCGCCCGCACATAGTCCTGCGCCTTCATCCCACCGCTCTCGCTCAGGCGTAGCGCCACCCGCTGCGACGGATTTAGCTCCTCCCCCCGCGCCGGCGGTGCCTCGGACTTCTGCCCCTGCGGCTCCTCCTCCCACTGCTCTGCGGCTTGCGCCATACTCACTGCTCCCTCTCGCTGCTTCCAGTACCCTCATGATTAACACAACAGTGCGGCAGCAGCTCGTGCAGCAACTGCGCCAGCACCCCTTGATCATCGGCCAGGGTCGCCGCCTCTAGCGCCGCCATCAACTGCGTCAGCGCCGCGCCACCGACCCCCGGATTGCGGGCCAAGCGGATCTTGGCGTGGGCCGTCGGGAGCAGCTCCTCATGGGTATAAAAAAGCTCCTCATGGAGCTTCTCACCGGGACGCAGACCGCTGTAAACGATCTCAATCTCCTCCCCCGGCAGCTTTCCCGAAAGCCGGATCATCTGCTCGGCCAGATAGGCGATGCGCACCGGCTCGCCCATGTCCAGCACCAAAATCTCCCCCCCCTGGCCGATTACCGCCGCCTGCATAATCAACTGGCACGCCTCGCGCACCGTCATAAAAAAGCGCTCCATGCGCGGATCGGTCACCGTCACCGGCCCGCCCGCCGCAATTTGCGCCGCAAAGCGCGGCACCACACTCCCCGCCGAGCCAAGGACATTGCCAAAACGCACCGTAAGATAACGGGTTTTTGAGCCGTTGTTAAGCTGCTGGCAGTAGAGCTCCGCCACCCGCTTGGTCGCCCCCATGACGTTAGTGGGATTAACCGCCTTATCGGTGGAGATTAGCACAAACTCGCTGCAACCATAGCGATCTGCCGCCGCCGCCAACTCCCGCGTGCCGAGAATGTTGTTGCGCACCGCCTCACGAATCTGCCCTTCCAGCAGCGGAACATGCTTGTAGGCCGCCGCATGAAACACCACAGCGGGGCGGTAGCGGGAGAAGAGCCGATCCACCGCCACCCGGTCGCAGACGCTGCCGAGCTGTGCGTAGAGCGGAAGACCGGGAAAGCGCTCACTAAGTTCCAGTTCAATGGTGTATAAATTAAACTCACAACGCTCCAGTAACAGCAGCGCCGCCGGTTCTAGCGGGGCCAACTGGCGGCACAGCTCGGCACCGATGGAGCCGCCGCCACCGCTCACCAGAATCACCTTGCCGGTCAGCCCGGCCCCAATCGCCGCCCAGTCGAGATGAACCGGCTCGCGCCCGAGCAGATCCTCAATAGATACTGGGCGAAACTGGGTGATTTCCACCTGCCCAGAGACCAGGTCATCCAACTGCGGCACCGTGCGAAACGGCACCCCACACCCCTCCGCCAGCTCCACCAGCCGCCGCATCTGTCCGCGTGAGGCCGACGGCACCGCCAGCATCACCAGATCGATCCCCAGCCGCTCCACGCTCTCCGCCATCGCCGCACACCCCGCCACCACCCGCACGCCATGCACCTCGCGCCCCTGCTTGTGCGGATCGTCATCGACAAAGGCCACTGGCAGATAGCGGGTACCCCCACCGCGCAGCAGATCGCGCACCAGCATCTCCCCGGCCCGCCCGGCACCAACCACTAGAATGCGCTGATCACTCCCTAACCGAAACCGCCGCTCCTTCAGCCAGCGATAGAAAAAACGCGGCGCACTTAGCAGCAGCAGCAGCAGGATGCCATAGATCACCGGCACCGAACGCGGTACCCACTCCAGTCGTAACAGCAGCAGATCGGCCAGCACAATGAGGATCAACCCCGCCGCTACCGCACGTGCGATGCGCATCAGATCGGGCAGCGAGGCGAAGCGCCACACCCCTCGATAGAGACCAAAATACCAAAACACTGCCGCTTGCAAAGGGACAATATAGAGCAGCGCGGTGAGTGCCGACCCCCAAAAATTAGGCGGTATGGTCTCCAGGTTGAAGCGCAGCCAATAGGCACCCACCCACGCCAGCGGGATCATCAGCAGATCGTGGACAAAGGCGATCCAGCGGTTCAGCAGTCGGTGCAGCGGTGGTGGCAAGGCGAGCTTCTTTACAAACGGCAATAGAGTTCAGGTGCTGACTAGCGACAGCGATTCAAGCAGGCCATGATACAACAACCAGCGGGCTGCCGAAAAGCGCTTATCTAGCAGAGGACGGCGGAGAGCAAGCGGAGGGCTAGGGGCTGGGGGCCGAACACCCAAGCCCACCTCGTTACTCAGCTCGGCTTGGCGAGAGTCAGTGGGCTATAGGGCAAGGTGCGGAAAGTCGGATAAAATATCGCGCTGCCCTTCTCTTTTCTTCAACAAGGGACTAGAATGAGCAGAAGGGGAGCTGCAAGACTCTTCTGCGCACCCATCCCGACCACCCGAACAGAGAGGATCGAAATCATGTCACTAGGGAACAGAGGCCTGTACGGGTCTATCCTTCTCCTCATCCCGCTACTGCTAGCTTTTGGCAGCAGTGGTGTATTTGCCAATAGTGCAGTCGAACCGGTGAAGGTCGGTGAGATCACCCACTTTACTGGTACCGTTTTGGTGCGCAACAGCGGACGCTGGAGCCGGGTTAGCGAAGTCCCGATCACCCTGTACAAGACCGATAAAGTGGTCACCAAAGATGGCCGCGCCGAGATTATGTTTATCGATGCCGGAACGGTGCGGATGGAGCGGGACAGCAATGTCACTCTGGATCTAACTTCAGAAAGCACCGGATTACAGTACACAAAGACAGGCGTAGGGATTAAAGTCTTGATCGGCAGTGTAGACATTGATATCAACCTCCGCCCCCAAGGCATGGAGGTGTTCACCGTTCGCACCCCCGATATGGTTGCAGCAATTCGCGGCACCACCTTCCCGGTTCGCGTTAATGCCGCAGGTACCACCCGCTACGACCTCTCGGGCGATGCCAGTGTGCAGGGTGGTCAGCGCAGCGACCTATTGAGCCACCCCTTACTCAGCCTTGAGGATATGAGTGTTCCGCACACCCAGTTGCCGCGTGGTGACCGTGCAGTAGCGGCACTGCCGATTATGCAGACAGTGGATCGGGTATTTACCAAGAGCCAACAGACTGATGAGCAGTTCAGACGTTTTGAAGCCATGAAGGATGCCGCTGAGCATCGAACCACTGACGATGACCCCGCCTCCCTCGTGGAGCAGGCTCTGCTCGCCAGGGCGCAAGCCAACAGCTATCTCAGCATGACCGAGGGTTATGTCCTGGATGCAGAGTCCTCAGTCGCCGAAATCGAGTGGATGGGTCGCCACGTTGTTGACTCTGTCACCCACTACCGCAAGGGCCGCACCTCCCACCGCGACCAACTGCTCGCCAACATGGGGTTACTCTTCGACTGGCTCCTCTCTCCCGCCCACGCCGAGCTACCGACCCTCTCCATCGAAATGGAGCTGCAAACAGCACAACAGGCTCTCGCCACCGCTCGTGAGATTTTGGCCATTGCCCAAGAACGTGCCGCCAAGACCGCCGAATTGGCAGCCGCTGCGCAGGCCTGTCTGAATAGCCGTGACGAATGCAGCGACGAAGAGCTGCGTATCCTCGCCACCGCCGCCGCCGCACAGGCCGAAGCAGTCCAGGCGGCTGCACGTGCCGCTGCTGCCCAAGCGATTGTTGCAATGAACAGCTATGTCGATGCAGACCCCGCTAGATACCAAACCGCCCAACAGGCCGCTGCCAACTCTCTGGAACACTTTCAGCTCGCCACAGCCGCTGCCGTTCGCGCCGCAGATGCCGCCGCCGCCGCTGAGGCAGCGCGTGATGATGCTCTGCAACTCGCCTACTTGCAAGCGGTGGCTAATCAGGCAGCCGCCGATGCCAACGCTAATGCTTCCTTGGCCAATGCTATCGTTGCCACCCTGCTGACCCATGAAATTGCCTATAGCACATTTATTCTTACCAATGCCCATAGAATCAGCATACAGGCCAGAAGGGCGACCGAAGCATCAGAGCGGGCTAGTGCAGCAACCACCCCGGAGAGCGCCCGTGGCTACGCCAGATCAGCCGAGAGTCATCGTGCGCAGACCGCCGAACGTTGGCTGCAAGGATCTTTGGGTAGAGAGCCGCATCCCGGTCTCGGTCTCGGTTCCACCTTCCAAGACCCAGGACCTGGCACACAGCCGCCACCCAGTGGCGGCAGCAGCACCCCGATAGATGCCAGCCCGATTGGTCGTATGGAGTAAGCACGACCCACTGAGGTGGGGTTCTGTCCCGCCTTACCCCCCGCAAGCCGCTGCCCACTGCAGCGGCTTTTTTTATCGTGAGGAGAGATCAACAAGCGCATGAACGCTGACCCAACCCAGCCACCGCCCGCTGACCGCTGGATCTTTATCGGCTGGCTGCTGCTGATCCTCTGGGCACCGCTGCCGATTGGCTCCGTCCTACCCTGGGCGCACGGCC
>SLIM01000153.1 GCA_007135625.1 Gammaproteobacteria bacterium | reverse complement strand
TTCGCTCAGGGTGCGCCCCAGAAAATAGCCGTAGAGGCTGGGGAGGAGCGGGCTACCGCCTTCGACTAGCGGGGTTTTAAGCACCTCAGCAAGGGCCGGATAGCCCGCTCTCTGCAACTGCTCCGCCTGTGCTGCCATCAGGGCGCGGGCGTGGGCAATAAGCTGCTGCGGGTCGCCGATCCGCTGCCAGCCGACCGCACCCAGTGTGATCCCCTCGACCGCCACCCCTTGAGTTGCGAGCGGCCCCTCGACCCGCGCCCGTTTCCACTCCTCGCGGCACTGCTGCTGAAACGCCTTGCCGCGACTGGCTAACAGCGCTTTGAGCGGCTGCGCTAGCGCCTTACTTTCGCCCCGCGCCAGCAGTTGATGCGTCCAGCTCCCGGCAAAGGCGAGTTCGCATACCGCCCCGGTCTGCTCCGCCGCCTCTTCCAGTGCTTTGGAGAGTGCTTGGCTCTGGTCGCCGAGGTAGCCTTGAATGGCATCAACCACCCCGCCCGCGCTCTCGGGGAGCAGCTCACGCAGGGCCAAGCGGGCGAGGGTGACGAAGAGGGTCGATTTTTCCATGGTGCAAAACTCTTGGGGTGGCGACGATGGGGTAGTGTAGCTTGAAGAGGGGGTTGACTTCCAGTGTGGGGCTGATTATACTTTTCCGGAATGGTTAGGCTCCCAGCGCCCTCTTCTAATGAATCCACCTACCACCGAACTGCCCGAGTGACCCTTCACTATGAATAAGAATGAGCCGCTGCTGCGGGTTCAGCGTATCCAGGTTGACCGCCTCTTTGGGGCATTTACCCATAAGGTAGCACTCAACTTGGAGGAGCGCGTTACTATCCTGCACGGTCCCAATGGCGTGGGCAAGACCGTGCTGCTTACCATGGCCAATGCCCTTTTGGAGGGAAAATATAGCCTGTTTCAGCGGGTACCCTTTGACCGTTTTATTCTGGAGTTGACCGATCAGCGGCGAGTGGAGTTGACTCTTGGAACGCCTGGGCCATCGCATAAAAGTAAAAACAAAAAGAGCGCATCTCCCAAACGGGGACGTCAGGAGCCGCTGCGAACGCTACATATAAAGCTGTTTGAGAAGAGCAGGGAGGTCGCTCAACACCAGGTTCTACACCACGACGCGGCTATTGCTGATGTGATTGCCCGCACCATCCCTTGGCTACATCGGCATGGCGAGGATCTATGGCTCGATGAAAGAGAGGGAGGGATTCCCCTCTCTCCAGAGGAGGTCGTCATGCGTTATGGTGACGAAGTAGGGAGCGATCTTCCGCTAACCAAGCGTGCTGACTACCCGGATTGGCTGCAAGCAATACATCGCGATGTCAAAGTCCACTTTATCGCCGCGCAACGGCTGCTGCGTATCGACGTAGAGCGCCCTCGTCGCTACACCGGCTCGCGACTACGCACCGCACCTATGGTTTTAGATTGTGCCGAGGATCTGCGATTACGCATCCGCGATACCATGGCGCGTTATGGCCAGCGCTCCCAGACCCTGGACCAATCGTTTCCGCAGCGCCTCTTGAGCGGCAACCCTAAACAGCTCTCCGCCGACGAATTAAAGCAGCGCATGGAGCGGCTCGACCAGCGGCGCAGGGAGCTTAAAGCGATTGGTCTGCTCGATAGCCTGAATAGTCACCCCTTTGACACCAGCGAGCTGGAGAGTTTGGAGTCGGCTCAAAAGAGCGTCATGGCTCTCTATGTAAATGATACGGAAGATAAACTTTCTGAGCTGGACAGCCTGGCACAGCGCATACGCCTGCTTCTTGATAATCTCAATAATAAGTTTCAGTATAAGGAGATTCGCATCGACGGTGAACGGGGGCTGATCGCCGAGGGTGAGTCGGGCCGCACCCTGGAGCTTGATGCGCTCTCCTCTGGTGAACAGCACGAATTGGTGCTCCATTATGATCTACTCTTTCGGGTGCGGCAGAATACTTTGGTGTTAATGGATGAACCTGAACTCTCGCTGCATGTGGTCTGGCAGAAGCAGTTTCTTCCCGAACTCTTGGAGATTGTCAAGGCGGTCAGATTCGATGTGCTGCTGGCGACCCACTCGCCCTTTATCGTAGGCGAGTATGCCGAGCTGATGATCGGGCTGGATGCCGAGCAGGTATGACGCTAAGTCGCCACAAAAATGCTGCTACCGTGGTGGCTGAGGTACTCATGACGCGCCAGCTTCATCGCGGCAGTTTTTTGCTGGTGGAGGGGGAGGATGATCACAAGTTCTGGCGTTCACGCATCGACTCGAAGCGGTGTGAGCTGGTTATTGGCAACGGCAAGGAGAATGTCGAGGGTGGTGTAACTCGCCTGGAGCAGCGATCTGTTCCGGGGATTTTGGGCGTTGTGGATGATGACTTTGATACCTTGGAGAAGCGCCCACCGCGCTCTCCTAATGTGATCGGAACCGATACCCACGATCTGGAGTGTACGCTGCTACGCTCTCCAGCGCTGGAGCGTCTGCTTGCCGAGCTGGGTAGACCTGACAAGATTAAAAGGTTCGAGGAGCAAGGGAGGTCGGTGCGAGAAGCCTTGCTGGAGCGTGGCCTAGAGTTCGGGCGGCTGCGCTGGGCGGCGCAGCGTCAAGGTTGGAGGATACCGTTCCCTAACTTCCCGGTGAAAAACTTTTGCGATCCTGCGACTTGGGAGATGTCGCGGGAGAGCTTGCACCAAGCGCTGATTGAATGCGGTGCCGTTGCTTCGTGGAACGACCTCCAAGCAGCATTAGAGGCGCTCCCGTCGGCTGATCCGTGGCACGTCTGCCAGGGGCATGACTTGGTGGGTATTCTGCGCATCGGTCTGCTGAGGGTTTTGGGTGATCTCCACAAGTCAGGAAAAGGCGAAAAAGAGCTTGCGATGCTACTGCGTAGCGCTTTTGATGATCAATGGCTTTACCACGGCCACTTGGGCAGTGCCATGCGCGATTGGGAGCAGAGGAATTTACCCTATCGGGTTCTCCTTCCAATAGGGCTGACTGGATAGAGGTTTGCGAGCGAGAGATCAATGCCATGTGCGATTTATGCTTGATATCATCTCCTACAGCCTACAGGCCTTGCCGATGGGTCACCGCCAACGGCTAAAGCCTCACCCTCCAGCAGAGTGGCGCTGTTTTATTTAAATAATTTCCGTGTAAGCCGCGCTACCAAACCCGGTATAGGCTCCGCCACGAACCCCGGTCGGTCGCTCTCCGGGAGCGGCTGGCGCGCTGCTGGCGCGCCTGCCGTCCCGGAGCGCTC
>SLIM01000216.1 GCA_007135625.1 Gammaproteobacteria bacterium | reverse complement strand
GCAGGATACTCTACGGCACTGGCCGGGGGATAGAAAGCCCGAACCCTGGAATAGTATCTTCTACGTCCGACGGGCTTGTCAAGCTTTTTGTGGTAGTATCGCAAACAGTGGCCCCGGTTGGCTCTGGTATCACTTGTGAGAGCAAAGCGATTATCTCCAGAGATAAACTTAGCATCGAACAAACCCACAGACCTGATAGGTATCAAAGAGCTGTCAGGTCTTACGCTAATCCCAACACACCGGTTGAAGCCTCAACCTCCAGGAGTGTTTCGCCTCCGCCTATTCACGTTTTTTGTATGTATAAAAATCCCCCGCCAACCTTGCCGCCGCCCGCCCCAATCGGGTACAATTCCACGATCCCGTAAGTCCCGCCCTTAATACCCCGCTCACCCCAAGGAACCCCACCATGGAACAAAACGCTACGATCTTTGTCGCTGGCCACCGTGGCCTGGTCGGCAGTGCCATTGTGCGCCAACTGCAGCAGGCCGGGTATACCCATCTCTTGACCCGCAGCCGCAGTGAGCTGGATCTTCTCGACCAAGGGGCGGTCGAGCAGTTCTTCGCCCAAGAGCGCCCCGAGTACCTCTTTCTTGCCGCTGCCAAGGTCGGCGGAATCCACGCCAACAACACCTATCCGGCAGATTTTATCTATGAAAATCTCCTTGTCGAGAGCCTGCTGATCCACGCCGCCTGGCGCTACCGGGTCAAGGGGTTGCTGTTTCTCGGCAGCTCCTGCATCTACCCCCAACAGGCTCCCCAACCGATGGCCGAAGAGGCACTCCTGAGTGGCCCGCTGGAGCCGACCAACGAACCCTACGCAGTCGCTAAAATTGCCGGGATCAAGCTCTGCGAAAGTTACAACCGGCAGCATGGCACCCGCTTTCGTGCCGTGATGCCGACCAATCTTTATGGCGAAGGGGATAACTTCCACCCGGAAAACAGCCACGTTATCCCCGCACTAATGCGCCGTTTTCACGAGGCCAAAGAGCGCGGCGACGAGGAGGTCACGGTGTGGGGCAGCGGTCAGGCGATGCGCGAGTTCCTCCATGTCGAAGATATGGCCGCCGCCTGCCTGCACGTTATGCAGCTCCCCGATGCCGCCTACCAGCAGGAGACCGAGGTGCAGCGCTCCCACCTTAATATCGGCACCGGCGAAGATGTCACCATCCGCGAACTGGCCGAGACCCTGCGCGAAGTGATTGGATTTACCGGCGAACTTCGCTTCGACACCAGCCGCCCCGACGGCACCCCGCGCAAACGCCTCGATGTCTCACGCATCCACCGCCTCGGTTGGCACCACCGCATCGACCTGCGCAGCGGTCTGCAACGCACCTACCGCTGGTACTGTGAAAACCAGCAGCAGCTTCGTAGTTAAGAGCCGCGCCGTGCTACCCACTCCGCAGCCTTTTCACCACACCCCGCAGCCGCTGGCGTACCGCTCCAGCCGCGCCCCCGAGCTGCCCGGCGCACCGCCCCCTAGCGGCACGGTGGATCTCTACTGGCTCGACCTCGACCAGCTCGATTCGCAGCGCCTCTACCCCAACCTCTCCAGTGATGAGCGCCAACGCGCCGCCCGCTTCGTCACCGCGCAACTCCAGCACCGTTTCATTGCCGCTCGCGGCAGCCTGCGCCGCATCCTCGCCGCTTGCCTCGCCACCCCGGCGGCGGCGCTGCGCTTCAGCTACGGCGATAAGGGGAAACCGGCCCTGGCCGAACCCGCCGCCAAGCTGGAGTTTAATCTCAGCCACTCCGACGGCGCGGCACTTCTGGCGGTCGCCACTAACCACCCCCTCGGCATCGACCTCGAACCCCTGCGCCCACATCCCGAAGTCGCCGCCATCGCCCGCCGCATGTTTGACTCGGCCACTGCCGATGCCATCCTGCATGCGCCGCAGGAGCTACAGAGCGAACGCTTTCTCTACCACTGGACGGCCCTTGAGGCGAGTGCCAAGCTCTACGGGGAGAGCCTCTTCTCTCCGCCCCGCTCCCCGCTTTGGCACCACCACCTCACTCCGCAGCCCGGTTGGATCGCCTGCCTCGCTCTGGAGCAACCGCCGCAGCAACTGCGCTGGTTTGTTCTGTCTGATTGAAGCGAAACCGATCCGCCAACCATGAATACTCCCACTCCGGCTAGGTCGCCCGCCCTCTTCGGGACTGCCTGCGCGAAACCGATCCGCTAACCATGAATACTCCCACTCCCCCCCTTCATATCGCCCTTTACCAGCCCGAGATCCCCCCGAATACCGGCAATATTATCCGCCTAAGCGCCAATCTCGGTGCCTCCCTGCACCTGATCCACCCTCTCGGCTTCGACCTCAGCGACCGCCACCTGCGCCGCGCCGGTCTCGACTACCACGAGCTGACTCACCTCCACCACCACTCCAGTTTTAGCGACCTGCAACACGCCCTTAGCAACCCCCGTATCTTCGCCTGCACCACCCGAGCCTCTCGTTGCTACAGCGAAGTCCACTACCAACCCGGCGACCTGCTGCTCTTCGGCCCCGAAACCCGAGGACTCCCCGAGGAGCTGCTAGCGGAGCTTCCGCCAGCACAGCGGCTACGCATCCCGATGCGCCCCGGTAACCGCAGTCTCAACCTCTCCAATGCAGTGGCGGTAATCGCCTACGAGGCATGGCGGCAGATGGGGTTTTGTGGCGGGGGGTAGTGCTAGATGCTAGGTGCTAGGTGCTAGATGCTAGATGCTAGGTGCTAGACGCTAGGTGCTAAACGCTAGATGCTAGACGCTAGGTGCTAGACGCTAGGTGGAAAAATGGAAGTGGCCCTTGCTGTACTTGGGGGCATCGGCTACAATCACCCATTCATGAGCTTTTAGCCCACATTCCGCACCCCCCCGTGCAACACGCTGATTCAAAAAATGGTTTTCTTTTTAGCATGACTATAGAAAAACATAATCATTTATTTGGATCAGTGGGTTATAAGGGTAAGGTGGGGAAAGTCGGTTTTAGAAAAATCTTTATGCCTCTTTTTACGGTACCTCGAAGTGTGTTTGTATGATTACGAGAGTTTATGCGAATAATTTCAAATGCTTAGTCAATTTTGAGTTGTCTCTGGAAAGTTCCAGTCCTCTCTTTCTGGGCGCTAATGGTGCCGGGAAAACAACGATATTTGACTTATTATTTAAGGTTAGAGAGCTGATTATCGAAAATCGCTCGGTAGATAGCCTGTTTGACGACTCCACGTTGACGAAATGGCTCAATGAGGAGCGGCAGCAGATTGAGATTGATCTCCAGGGCGATGACGGACTGTATCGCTACCGCTTGGAGCTGGAGCGCCATCGAAGCCGACATCTCTCTCGTATTACAGAGGAGTCCCTGTTTTGTAACGGGCAGCCACTTTTTCGCTTTTCGATTGAGCAGCAGGGTGATCAGCCGATTGGCAGGGCACGCCTCTATACGGATTCTTATACGCAGGAGGAAGGAATCCCTTTTGCGATGAACTGGTCGCACTCGGGGTTGGCAATGATCCATGAGCGTCCTGACAATAAAAAGCTAACTTTTTTCAAACAGCAGATTTTGAATTGGTATGTCCTGCAAATTTCCCCATCCAGTATGGGAGCTGTTGCCGATTGCGAGGCGACCTATCCCAAGCGAGATCTCTCCAATTACGCATCCTGGCTACGCTATCTTGTACAGGAGAATCGGCGGGCGGTCTCCCTTTTTGAAGAGGTTCTAAAAGAAATTATAGAAGATTTTGAACTTTTTCACTTCGCCCCAGCGGGTGATAGCAAGCTGCTCTATGTGGAGTTTTCGAATCAGCTAAAGTATCGCCTGAATGAGTTATCCGATGGGCAGAAGACGTTGATTGCACTCTATACGCTGCTCTACTCTCTCCCCGAGGGGAGCCTTCTCGCTATTGATGAGCCGGAGAATTTTCTGGCCTTGCCGGAGATTCAGCCATGGCTTGACAGGGTGCATGACTTGGCGGAGGAGAAGAGTTTGCAGGTTATCCTGATCTCCCACCACCCCCGGATCATCAACTGGCTGTCACTCGAATCGGGCTACTGGTTTAGCCGAGAAAAGAATCGGCATATCCGTGTGCAACGGATCTCCGCCAATGAGGCAGAGAGTGGTCTGCCGATTGCGATGTTGGTTGAGCGAGGCTGGATCGATGACCAGGTCTAAACTCCCGCAAGTGGTTATTTTATCCGCTCCCGCCAAACCGCCGCACGAGCCATAATCTCCTCCGAATCAAGGGTCAGCAGCTTCCCCTGGTGCAGCAGTTGGCGACCGGCGACCCAGAGATCACTCACCTGCTCGCGGCTGCTGGCGTAGACCAACTGCGAGACCACCTGATAGATCGGCTGCACCGCAAGAACCCCCATATCAATCACCGTGATGTCAGCCGCTTTGCCCGGCTCCAGCGAGCCGATCTGCTGCTCCAGACCGAGCGCTTTGGCCCCGTTAATCGTCGCCATGCGCAGCGCCATCATTGCTGGCAAGGCGGCGGCGTTGGCCGCTACCCCCTTGGCCAGCAGCGCGGCGGTGCGCATTTCGCCGAGCAGATCAAGATCGTTATTACTCGCTGCGCTGTCGCTGCCGAGGGCGACGTTAATTCCGGCATCGAGGAGCTTTTGCACCGGGCAGAAGCCGCTGGCCAGTTTTAGGTTGGACTCCGGGCAGTGGACGATATGCCCACCGCTGGCGGCGTAGTGGGCAATCTCCGCATCGGTGAGCTGGGTCATGTGGACGGCGAGCCGGTGCGGGCCGCTCAGGCCGAGTAGCTCTAGCCGCTCCAGCGGGCGCACTCCGTAGCGCTCGATACTGAGCGCGATCTCTTCGGCGGTTTCGTGCAGATGGATGTGCATCGGGAGCTGTTCGCGGTTGGCCAGCGCAACCACGGCCCGCAGCGCCTCATCGGCCACCGAGTAGGGGGCGTGGGGGGCGAGGGCGGCGTGCAGGGTAGGGTGGGCGCGGAGTTGCTCCAGCAGTTCGCTGCCGCGTTGCAGGTACTCTTGGGGGCCGCTGCCCCAGGCGGAGGGGAAGTCGATCACGATCAGCCCGACGACCGCCCGCATTCCGGCGGCGGCGGCAACTTCGGCGGTGTGATTGGGGAAGAAGTACATATCATTAAAGCAGGTGATGCCGCCGCGTAGCATCTCCGCAATGGCCAGGCGGCTGCCGTCGGCGACAAACTCGGGGCCGACCCAGCGCCCTTCGGCGGGCCAGATGTGGTCATTGAGCCAGCGCATTAGCGGGAGGTCGTCGGCGAGTCCACGAAACAGGCTCATTGCGGCGTGGGTGTGGGCGTTAATCAGGCCGGGAATGATTAGGTGGTGGTCGGAGCGCTGGTGGTGCTGACGCGGCTGGTAGCGGGCTAACGCTTCCGCTTCCGGGAGGAGGGCGATGATCTTGCCATCGTTCATCACGATGGCGTGGTTTTCGAGAATCGGGTCGCCGGGGGTGACGGGCACTACCCAGCGCCCGCTCAGTAGGGTATCAACCTGCATCTTGGACAGCTCCTTTCGGCTCGGTGACTACGCTGCGCGGCTTCGCGCTGCTGCGGTGAAATAATTGATAGACCATGGGAATGAGCAGTAGGGTGATGAGTAGCGAGAGGCTCAGTCCCGAGACCAGGGCGATGGCGAGGGGTTGCAGCATTTCGCTGCCTTGGCCCATGCCGATGGCGAGGGGCATCATGCCCATGACGGTGGTGAGGGTAGTCATTAGCACCGGGCGCAGGCGCAGGCGGGCGGCTTCGCTAATCGCCTGTTGCAGTGGCAGGCCACGGGCGCGGGCGAGATCCATATATTCGACCAGTACAATGGCGTTATTGACCACAATCCCGGCGAGCATAATCAGCCCGAGCCAGACCGGCATGGAGAGCGGGGTTGCGGTGAGGGTGAGTCCGAGGGCGACCCCAATGACGGTGAAGGGGATGCTAAAGAGGATCACCAGCGGGTTGCGCAGCGACTCATACTGCACCCCCATGACCACAAAAACCAGAAAAATAGCGAGTAGCAGGAGGATGACACCGAGGCGGTTGGCCGCTTGCAGCGCTTCCAGTTCGTCGCCGCTGTAGCGCTCATAGCCGGGGGGGAGGGAGTAGTCGGCGAGGAGGGTATCGACCGCTCGGTAGACTTCGGCGACGGTGGCACCCGGGGCGAGGGTGGCGCTAATCGCGACGGTGCGCTGCTGGCGGTCGCGCAGGATCGAGGAGGGGGCGGCTTGCAGGCGCAGTTGGGCGAGGTCGCCGAGATGGACGACTACGCCGCTCTCTAGGGGGAGTAGCAGTTGCTCTAGGGCGGCGGGGGAGTTGATGGTGTGGCGGGTGAGGCGTAGCCGGATGTCGAAGCCCCGGTCGGCATCGAGAAACTCGCCGGCCACTTCGCCGCTTAGGGCGAGGCGGATTAAGCGCCCGATTTCGCCAGGGTCGAGGTTGAGTTCGGCGGCTCGCTCGCGGTCAATCTGAATGGATAGCTCTTGTGCTACCTCTTCGTAGATGTGGCTGAGGTTGGTGAGCAGCGGTAGCGGGCGGAGCCGTTCGACGATTTCGTCGCCGATCTGGCGGAGCTGTTCCAGGTCGGGGCCGCTGACCCGTAGGTTGATATCTTCGCTGCCGCGCCCTACCCGAATCCCGCGAATGCCTTGCGCAGAGAGGCGTATCCGAATCCCGACCAGCCCCTGTTCGGCGAGTAGGCGGTTCATTTTGGCGGCCCACTGCTGGCTGCTGAGTTGGCGCTGGGTAATTGGGACCAGTTGAATCTTGAGCTGGCTGAGGTTGCTGCGCTCGACCTCAGTCCGTCCGAAGATGGCACCGCCGACGGTGGCGGAGATGGCGACCACTTCCGGCTGCTGCTGCAACAGGGCGGTGATCTGATCGACCCGCTGCTGCATCTCCTCCAGGGTGGTGCCGACATCGGCGTTAATGCGGGCGTTGACAAAGCCGCTGTCCATATCGGGGAGAAACACCTGCTGGCCGTAGAGTAAGAGCTGCCCGGCCCACAGGCCACCGCCAAGCAGTAGCGCGAGGTAGGCGAGTTGCAGCAGCGGGCGGCGCAGGAGTCCTTCGACCAGCCGTTGATAGCCGTTTTGCAGATGGTGGAGCAGGCGGTCGAACCCTTGGCGCAGGCGGCCTTTGCGCTGGTCGTGGATGCGCACCCCGAGCGCCGGGACGAGGGTGAGGGCGACCACCATGGAGGCGAGGATGGCGGCGGAGATGGTGAAGATCAGCTCTTGAAAGAGGAGTCCGACCAGGCCGCCGATAAAGAGGAAGGGAAGGACGGCGGCGAGGTTGGTGCTGGTGGCGGCGACAATGGCGGAGTTGATTTCGGCGGCGGCGTGTTCGCCCGCCTCCAGGTCGCCTTCGCCCTGCTGCTGGTGGCGCTGAATGTTTTCGAGCATTACGATGGTGTTATCGACCAACATGCCGACTCCGAGGGCGAGGCCGCCGAGGGTCATGATGTTAAAGGTGAGGCCGGTTAGCCCCATTAAAACAAAAGTGACCATAATCGCTAGCGGAATGGCGGTGCCGATGAGCAGGGTACGGCGCAGGTTGCCGAGGAAGAGGTAGACAATCGACATCGCCAGCAGGGTGCCAAGGATGGCGGCGAGGGTGGCGTTATTAAGGGCGTTTTTAATGTAGATCGACTGGTTATCGACGGTGCTAATGTGCAAGTCGGCGGGGAGCCGTCCGCTCTCGCGCAGTTGGGCAAGGCGCTGCTCGACCGCTGCAACGACGGCGACGGTGTTGGCATCGGGCTGCTTTTGGATCGACATGCGCACTCCGCTGCGCCCGTCGAGCTGAACCCGTAACCGCTCGTCGGCGTGGCTGTCGCGCACCTCGGCGATTTGGGCGAGGGGGATGGTGGTGCTGCCGGGTAGTTGAATCGGTAGCTCGCGTAGCGCTTGCAGGGTGTCGAGGCGGCCAGCGACGCGGCTGCTGATCTGCTGATTGGGGGTGGTGAGGCGACCGGCGGCGGCATCGCGGTTGCCGTCGCGAATCGCTTGCAGCAGGTCGTCGTAGTCGAGGCCGAAGGCGGCGAGGCGGTAGAGGTCGGGGATCACCTGAATCTCGCGTTGCAGACCGCCGCCAATCTCGACTGCGGCAACGCCCGGCAGGTTGAGCAGTTGGTTGGCGAACTGGTAATCCATATAGCTGCGCAGTGCCACCGGGTCGCGCTCGCTGGAGCTGACTACATACTCGACCACCGGGATTTGCGACGGGTCGCGCTTAAAGATGACCGGCTGTTCGCTGCTGTCAGGCAGAAAGCGGCGGGCGCGATCTAAGCGGATGCTGGCATCTTGCAGGGCGCGGTCGATATCCTTACCGTAGGAGAAGCTGAGGCTGATGCTGGAGCGCCCCTCGTTGCTGTTGGATTGAATCGCGATGGCATCCTCGGTAATCGCTAACTGCTCCTCCAGTGGGCGGGTGATGCGATCTTCGATAATCGGTGCCGGAGTTCCGGGGTCGGCGACCCGCACTTCGACTTCGGGGTAGATCAGTTGCGGCAGTAGATCGACCGCCAGGCGGCCAAAGGTGAAGAGGCCCAGCACGATCACCGCCAGGGCGATCAGCGAGACCCCGACCGGGTGGCGGATCGACCAGGCGGCGAGGCCGCCGCCGTGGCGGTTGATGCGTTCGACGCGATCTCCCACTACGGCTGCTCCCCGATGCGTGGGTGGTCATCTGCCGCCGGTTCGCTGCTGGTGCGCAGGGTTACCGGTTTGGCGTGGCGCAGATCCATGAGGCCGCGCACAATCACCTGATCCCCCTCGGTCAGCCCCTCCAGAACCTGCACCCGCTGATCCATTGCGCTGCCGGTGCGTACCGCTTGGCGGTGCGCCTTGCCGTCGCGGTAGAGGTAGAGGTATTCGCCTTGCAAATCGCTGCGCAGTGCGGCAAACGGGACGAGCAGTTGCGGTTCTGGGCGGATGGTAAAGGTGGCTCGTGCCAATTGGCCGGGGCGGGCGCCGCTGGGGGCGGGATCGAGGCGCACTTCGACTTGACCTTGGCGGGTGGTGGGGTTGATGGCTGGGTGGATGCGGGCGATGGTGCCGCTGTGGCGTTGGCTGCCAAGGGCATCGAGGGTCAGGGTGACTGGGTCGCCGACATGCAGGCGTGCGAGTAACTGTTCGGAGAGGGTCACCTCGGTGACCAGGGCGCTGGGGTCGATGAGGGTGAGGAGCGACTGGCGAGCGGTGACATACTCTCCCGGTTCGGCCAGTCGTTCACTCACTATTGCGGCAAAGGGGGCGGTCATGCGGGTGTAGCCCAAGCGCAGGGTGAGTTCTTCGACCGCCACACTGGCGAGGGTTAGGGCGGTCTCTGCCGTGACCACCTGCTCCTCCGAAACCGCACGGCTGGTGCGTAGGCTGCGCATTCGCTCGACGCTCTGCTGCGCCTCCTCCAGGGTGGCGCGGGCGCGGCGCAGTGCGTTTTGCAGTAGCGCGTCGTCAATGCGGTAGAGCAGCGCTCCCGCCGCTACAGCATCGCCACGGCGGTAGGGCAGCTCCAGCAGTACCCCCTCTTCGCGGGCTACCACGTTGAGAATGCGCTCTGCCGCTAGGGTTCCGCCGCGCTCGCGCTGGAGTGCCGCCTCTTCATACTGCACCACCAGTACCTCCACCCGATGCGGGGGGCGCTCTTGACGCGCTGCCGCTGGCTCGGTACTCGGTTGGCAGGCGGCCAGTAGCAGCGGCAGCAGCATCCAGCGGAGCGGCTTCCAGGGGGAGGGCGGTGGTGCGGTGGTTGGCTTCATAGAGTCAAGGCGAGGGGGCAGACAACAGAAAAGAGAAAAGAGAAAAGAGAGCCGAGTCGGGCCTACGCGGCCCATTTTCCGGGTCGATTAGGATGCTCAGAGTGATCAAACAGGGCTTAGTTCCACCATAAGAGTTTTTGGGATTCATGTTCAGTTATCTGCCATCCGCTCTCCGTCAGCAGCTCTCTCTTTGGCGTTATAGAGAAAACGTAACGGACGCTGCGACTACTCCTCGATTTTCTGTTCACTCTCCTCCGCGAGCTGGAGAAGCCGCTTGAGTTCATCGCCCAACGGCTCCAGCAGCAGGTTTTCGGCGAGGCCTTGGATATGGCGGGCGAAGGCCGGGTGGCGCTCTTCCAACGCTTGGCAGGCGGCGAGGAGGGCATCAATGTCACCCGCTTGGGTGTGGTGCCAGAGCTGCTCCAGTTGGGCCTGTTCCGGGCCGTCGTACTCCTCGACTGCGGCCACCTGCGGTGGGGTGCTATAGATCCACTCCACCCCCGCTAGCTCACTGAGTAGGGCCAGCAGGTCGGGAGCGTGGAGCGGTTTTGGCAGAAAGCGATCCGCGCCAAGGGCGAGGCAGCGCTCCTCGTCGCCACGGCTGACGCTGGCGGAGAGGACGATAATTTTCACCTGGCGCAAGTCGGGTGCAGTGGCATCGGGTGGGGGGCTACGGAACTGCTGAATCAGTTCATAGCCGTCGAGTTCTGGCATTTGGATGTCGGTAATCAGCAGGTCGAGAGGGTGGGCGGTGGCGATTTGCAGGGCATCGACACCATTGACTGCCTGCAAGACCTTGCAGCCGAGGGGGTCGAGCAGGTGGTGCAGCAGTTGCCGGTTGGTGGCGATATCATCCACGATTAAGAGTGTCGGAGGGGGGCTGGCGATGCCGCTAATCTGGGCGCTCTCGCGAAGCGGCGCGTTGGCAGGGACGAGGGCATCCGCCGACTCCTCCGGGATCGGAAAGCGCAGGTCGAACCAAAATAGCGTACCCGTTTGGCTGGCCTGCTGCGGTGCTGGTGGCAGCTCGCTCCCCTCTGCCGTGGTGCGCCACCCGCCGCTTGCGTGGCGGCTCATTAGCTCCAGTCTCCCCCCCATCAGGGTGACCAGGTTACGACAGATTGCCAGCCCCAGCCCAGTCCCCTCGGGGAGGTGGCGGTGGTCGGCAAGCTGTTCAAATGGCTCAAAAATGGTGTGCAGTTTATCGGCGGGGATTCCCGGCCCACTATCCTCCACTGCGAAGCGCATGACCACCTCGTGTGCGCTCTGTTGCTGTGGGGTGACATGCAGGATGATTCCGCCTTGGCGGGTAAACTTGATGGCATTGCCCAGCAGGTTGAGCAAAATCTGGCGTAGCCGGCGCGGGTCGGCGTAGATCTGTTTCGGCAGCGCACCGAACTGCTGCTGGAGGCGTAGGTTATGCCGCTCGGCACGTAACCGCATGAGCGCCATCACTTCATCCAGCACGCCCTGAAGGGCTACCGGCACCCGTTCTAACCGTTCCCGTCCCGCCTCCACCTTGGCGAGGTCGAGGATCTCATTGATCAACCCCAGCAGATGTTCGCCGCTGCCCTCGATCACCGTACTCGCCTGCTCGATCAGCGAACCGGGCAGGGCCTGTTGGCGCAGGATATGGGCGTAGCCGAGAATGCCATTGAGGGGGGTGCGCAGCTCATGGTTCATGCGAGCGATAAAGGTGCTTTTGGCCTGATTGGCCGCCTCCGCCGCCTGCCGTGCCTGCTCAATCTGTAGCTCCGCCCGTTTGCGCTCGCTAATATCAATGAGAATGCAGTGGCTGCGTAAAAAGAGGCCGGTTTCGTCGCGCTGGATGGTGCCTTGCAGCAGCACCGTGACCAAGCTCCTATCACCAGCGATCAGCTCTAGCTCTTGCTGGGCTGAACCCTTTTCGACAAAGCAGGAAAAGGCATGGAGAAAATGCTCCTGCGTGGAGGGCGACCAGAACTCACCAAAGGGTTTGCCGAGAAGCTGTTCGGGGCGATAGTGGAGGAGGGTGCAGAGCGCCTGGTTGACCTCCAGGTAGCAGCCGTTGCGGTCGAGGGATTGATAGCCGACCGGGGAGTACTCAAACATTTCGCGAAAGCGCTGCTCACTGGCGGAGATCACCGCCTCGGCCCGCTTGCGCTCGGTGATGTCCTGAAACGCTACCACGCTGGCGCTGATCTTCCCTTGCTGGTCGAGAATCGGGGCGGCGGTGATCTGCAAACGGATACGGGATCCATCGCTGCGGCGTATCTCCATATCGTCGGTGCTGCAACTCTCTCCCTGAAGGGCGCGAACCAGGGGCATTTGGGTGGGTGGATAGGGGGTGTTACTGCCGCTGATAAAGGCTTGATAGGCGCGACCTAGCTCCTCAAGCGGCGTGCTGGGGAAGTCGCCGAGCAGTGACTCCGCCTCTTGGTTGGCGAGCAGGATCGATCCGCTGGGGGAGAAGACCATAACCGCAACCGGAGTCTGTTCTAAGATCGCCTCCAGGGTGCGCCGCTGCTGGTCGATCTCTCGGGTTGCGGCGCGGTTGGCGGTAATGTCCGAGAAGGTGGCGACCACCCCGTACAGCGCCGCTGGCTCATCCGTGAAGAGCGGCTCGGCATTTACCTGTAGCCAGCGCAGGTGACCGTCGGGGAGGTGAATCCCAATCTGTTGGTGATGTTGCGGCTGGCCGCTCTGCAGGGCGAGTTGACAGGGCCACTCGGCCAGTGGGGCCGTGCGCCCGTCCAGGTAACTGGCTCGCCAGCGCGGATCAATGCGGTGCGGTTCGAGTAACTGGGCGCGGGAGAGACCCAGTAGCCGCTCGGCGGCGGGGTTGCAGATGAGCAGCACCCCCTCTCGATCGCGCACGATGACCCCTTCGCTCATTGCGGCAATAATCAGGCGGTAGTGCGCTTCCCGCTTGCGCAGCGCCTCCTCAGCGTGCTGCTGCAAACGCTGCTCCTTGGCCTGCAACGCTCGCTCTGCCTCTTTGTTTGTGGTAATGTCGGTGATGTAACCGTGCCACAGGGTGGAGCCGTCGGCCAGCCGCTCCGGCACCGCATCCCCAAGCTGCCAGCGCACTATCCCACTACTCAGCAGTACCCGGTACTCCAGGTGCCAACGCTGTAGGGTGTGGGCCGAGGTCAGGATGCTCTGCGCTACCGTCTCACGATCATCGGGGTGGATGCTCTGGAAGAGCAGGGCGGAATCCTCTCGCACCGCTTGGTGAGAGAGGCCGAAGAGGGAGTAAATCGCGTGACTGGCGTAGGGACAGGAGGCGTGGCCATCGGGGTGGAGTCGGTATTGGTAGATCATCCCGGGGATCTGCTCGGCGATCTTCTCCAGTCGCCCATGCAGCTCTTGGTAGTTCGCCTCTACCTGCTGGCGGGCCGCCATTTCACGTGCTAAACGGCGATTTCCGTAAAGTAACGCCGCGATTGTCAGCACTCCTCCCGGCAGGAGGAGTAGGGTGAGTTGTAAAAGAGTATCCATCTACGCCCACCCGCATTTTTCCTCACTCATGTTTTTTACGGCTTCGCTCGGCTACAGTAGATCTCGGCATCTCGCCGCCGCTCCACCAGCTCATGGACTAGGGGGGTGCAGATCACCTCCATCGCCAGTTGCAGTGAGCCGCCGGGGATGACTAGGGTATTGCGCCGCGACATAAAAGAGTTTTTGAACATACTCAAAAAATAGGGGAAGTTATGGTGCTGTGGCTCACGAAAGCGAATGACCAGCATACTCTCGTGGGGTGAGGGGACTTCGCGATCATCAAAGGGGTTTGAGGTGTCTACCAGGGGGATGCGTTGAAAATTGATGTCGGTGAGGGAGAACTGGGGGGAGATGTAGCGTACATAGTCGGGCATATAGCGCAGAATGGTTTGAATCACCGCCTCTTTGGAGCACCCTTTGATTCGGCAGTCGCGGTGGATCTTCTGAATCCACTCCAGATTGACCACCGGCACCACGCCGAGCAGCAGGTCGACCCACTGCGCAATATCGACTCCGGGATGGTCTACGCTCTCCAGTTGCTGGCGCTTACGAATCGCTATCGGGTTGTGTGACGGACTCATTTTGCGGTGCGACCAGGTGGTTTCAATCGCCCCCCCATGCAGCCCTTTGTAGAAGAGCAGGTCACTGCCCTCTTCCATCTCTTCCCAGGGGGTAAAGGTGCCGACCGGCAGTCCTGCTGTCTCGGCCTCTTCGGCGGTGCGGATATAGCGCCGCACCAATCCCTCGCCGGTTCGGGAGTATTCGCGAAATAGCCCCTCTAGGCGATCAAACAGGTTTGCGCAGGGACCGAAGTGGTTGATCGGTACCCCCCGCGCTAGGGAGCGCTGGTAGGCCTCCTGCATCTGGTGACGGTCGTAGCGGCGGAAGCTATCTCCTTCAACAACAACGGATCGAATACCTTCGCGGGAGAAGATGTGTTCAAAGGCCTTTTGAATTGTCGTAGTCCCCGAGCCAGAGGCACCAGTAACGGCAACAATAGGGTGTTTGATCGACATAGTCTAATACTCCCGTCAGGTAATGAAGTGGCTTAATGGTGACTATTTAGAACAATAAATACGCTATCGGGCGGCGTGAGTCAAGAAGCGGGTGATTACATCCACTCTTGAATCCTTGCATTATGACTAAGGTTTTGCTACGATGAGGTCTTGTCGGCTCGGGGGGAAGGCCGTATGCCCTTGCTGTTACCATCCATTGAATTATGATGAGGTTGGGCCTGTGCGGAATGAGGTAGAGGGTGCTTGTACGCTAGAGAGTGGGGGAGAGGTGTTGCCCGCTGCGGCATTGGAGCGCTTTCTGGATGAGACGGCGGTGGTCGATCTGGAGATCAATGCGCGTGGCGAGATCTACGCTATCGGGGCGCTGCTTGGGGGGCGGGAGTTTCACCGCCGGGGGCGACTTGGATCGGACGTGCTGCATGCATTGGATACCTTTTGCGCACCGGCGCAGCGGTTGTTGGGTCACAATGTGTTGCACCACGACTTGCCGCACCTGCGTAACCATCTGGTGGCGTTGGAGCTGTACCACAAACCGGTGATTGATACCCTTTACCTCTCACCGTTAGCCTTTCCACAAAACCCCTATCATAAGCTTGTAAAAGAGTATAAGCTGGTGCGTGATAGCCTAAGCGACCCTCTCGCCGATGCTCGTTTGACGGCAGAGCTGTTGCGTGATCAGTGGAACGTCTTTGCACAGCAGCAGGTGGAGTCTCCGCAGCGCCTTGCGCTGATCCGCTACTGCTTGGAGAGCGATCGCATGGGGGCGGGGTTGGTGGCCCTCTTTGCCGCTCTCGGAGTCGCCCAGATTGGTGCGGCGGAGGCCTACCGCAACCTGCGCGAGCAGTGGGCGGGGGAGGTTTGCAGCAGTCGTTTTGATGCCGTTGTACGGCGCTATCTGCCCGACCGCGAGCAGCGTATCGCACTCGCTTACTGCGCGGCTTGGCTCGGTGTTGCTGGTGGGAACTCGGTACTGCCCGGCTGGGTGCGCCACCAGTTTCCAGCGGTTGCGCTCATCCTTCACCAGTTGCGGGATATCCCCTGCGGCTCTGCGCAGTGCCACTACTGCTGCCAGGTTCATCACCCTGAGGGGCAACTGCAACGCTACTTTGGCTTTGCCGCCTTCCGCCCGCAACCACTTGATCCCGCTACGGGGGAAAGCCTGCAACGGCGTATCGTCGCTGATGCCATGGGGGAGCAGTCGCTGTTGGCGATTCTCCCCACGGGTGGTGGCAAATCGCTCTGTTACCAGCTCCCGGCACTCATTCGCTACCAGCGGCGCGGGCTGTTGACCCTAATCATCTCGCCGCTGCAAGCGCTGATGAAGGATCAGGTCGATAACCTGCGCCACAAGAGCGGCGCTCACCATGTCGGCGCACTCTATGGGCTGCTGACCCCACCGGAGCGGGGACAGATCCTGGAGCAGGTACGCATGGGGGATATTGCGCTGCTCTACCTCTCTCCCGAACAGTTGCGTAATCACTCCCTGAATCGTGTAATTAGCCAGCGCGAGATCGGTTGCTGGGTCTTTGACGAGGCGCACTGCCTCTCCAAGTGGGGACACGATTTCCGTCCTGATTACCTCTATGCGGGGAGAAGAATCAGGGAGATTGCCCAGCAGCAGGGGGTGCCGATCCCGCCGGTGCAGTGCTTTACCGCTACTGCCAAGCGAGATGTAGCGGAGGAGATTGCCGCCTATTTTCGCACTACCCTAGGGCTGGAGTTGACCCTCTATCGCGCCGAGGTGCAGCGTGACAATTTGTGCTTTGCGGTGGAGCCGGTCGCGGAGATGGCTAGGAGTGGCTGGATCCATGCCTTGCTGCAAGAGCGGCTGGTCGAGGGGGTGGCGTTGATCTACTGTGCTACCCGCAAAAAGTGTGAAGATTTGGCCGCTACTTTGGGGAGTCAGGGGTGGTCTGTGGCGGTCTTTCATGCCGGGCTGGAGGCTCCGCGCAAACGCGAGATTCTGGAGGCGTTTATGGCCAATCGGGTGCAAGTGATCTGTGCAACCAATGCCTTTGGGATGGGGATTGATAAGGAGGATGTGCGACTGGTGATCCATGCCGATATTCCGGGGTCGCTCGAAAACTACCTGCAAGAGGCGGGGCGGGCGGGGCGGGATCAGCGCACGGCGGAGTGTATTCTGCTCTACGACGAAGCGGATGTCGAAGTCCAGTTTCGCCTTGGTGGCCGGTCACAACTGCGTCACCGTGACATCGTGGCAATCTTGCGGGGGATACGTGCGGCGCGGCGCAAAGGTGACCAGGAGGTAGTTTTGACCACCGGTGAACTGCTGCGTAGCCAGGCGCTGACCGGCCATTTCGATCCCTATGATACACGAGCTGATACCAAGGTGCGCAGTGCTGTCGCTTGGTTGGAGCGGGCCGGTTTTGTGGAGCAAAACCAGAATTACACCCAAATCTTCCAAGGGCGACCGCTAGTCCACTCGCTGGAAGAGGCGCAGCGCAAGGTCGAACGGTGCAACCTCTCGCAACAGCAGCAGCAGCGCTGGCTGGCGATTTTGCAATGGCTGCTGAACAGCTCCCCGGATACGGGGTTCAGTGCCGATGATCTGGCCGAACTGGCCCCCTTTCATGCTACACCGGAAGAGGTAAAGGGTCGCCTGACTCCCGGCCAGCAGGTGTTACGCACCCTCCACGACATGGCTGGGCAGGGGTTGATCAGTAAGTCGATGCAGCTTACTGCGTTTGTTCATCGCGAGGCGAAGGGCCACTCACGCGGACGTTTAGCGGCAGTGATCATCCTGGAAAAGGCGCTGTTTGAGGCGCTGCGCGAGACGGCCCCCGACGCGGAGGGGGGGGAGTGGCACGAGTTGTCGCTGCGTCACCTTAACCAACAGCTCTTGAACAGTGGCCATGAGAGTCTGCCGCAACGGCTGCGTGATCTGCTCTATAGCCTGGCCCAGGATGGGCGCGGTCTGGCCGGGGGGCAGGGGAGTATTGCGTTGCGCTATAGTCGGCGTGACCACTATCAGTTACGTCTGCTGCGGCGCAGTTGGCGGGCGCTGGTGGAGACTGCCGAGCTGCGCAACGCGGTTGCCCAGGTGATCGTGGAGCAGCTCTTGCGTAAGATCCCAAAAGATACCAAAGGGAGTAACCTGATGGTCGCTTTTGCGATGGAGGATATTTTGCGTGCGCTGCAGCAGGATCTGCTGCTACGGGCGCGGCTGCGGGATCCACTGGCGGCGGTTGAGCGTGCCTTAAACTTTTTGCATGAGCAGAAGGTGATCATCTTGCAACAGGGGTTGGCCGTCTTTCATGCCGCAATGACGATTCGTATCCTTCCCGAGCGCAAGGGGCAGGGCTACCGGTTGCAGCACTACCAACCACTCGCCAACCACTATTTGGAAAAGATTTTTCAGCTCCACGTAATGAACCAGTACGCCCAGCTTGGGACGCTGAAAATCAGCCAGGCGCTACGCTTGGTCACCGCCTATTTCTCTGAGGATAAACAGAGCTTTATTCAGCGTTATTTTCCCAATAATCAGGAGATGTTGACCCGTGCGATCAGTGATAGCGCCTACCGAAAGATTGTGGAGCAACTCAACAATCCGCAGCAGCAGGATATTGTAACCGCTCCGACCGAACGTAATCTGCTGATCCTGGCCGGGCCTGGAGCGGGCAAAAGCCGGGTCGTCGTCCACCGCTGCGCTTGGCTGTTGCAGGTGCAGCGGCAACCTCCTGAAAGTATTCTGCTGCTCAGTTTTAATCGCAACGCTGCCGATGAGCTGGCGCGGCGTTTAGATCGCTTGGTCGGGGGGGGTGGTAGTCGCCGGGTCACGGTACAGACCTACCACGGACTCGCCATGCGGCTGCTGGGGCGCTCTTTGGTCGATGCCGAGCAGCAGCAGATCGACTTTGATCAACTGCTTGACCAGGCTGCCGAGCTGTTGGAGGGGAAACACGAGATCCTGGGGATCGAGAGTGACGAGCTGCGGGAGCGGCTACTGGCCGGTTTTCGCTACATTTTGGTGGATGAGTACCAAGATATTAATGAGCGCCAATACCGCTTGGTATCTGCCATTGCCGGGCGGACTCAACAGGATCCTGAACGCCGCCTCTCGATCCTTGCGGTCGGTGATGACGACCAGAATATCTACGAGTTTAACGGCACCAATGTCGAATTCATCCGCCGCTTTGCCCGCGACTATCAAGCAGAGACCTGCTACCTAGTGGAGAACTACCGCTCTACCGCCTACATTATCGCCGCTGCCAACCAACTGATCGCCGCCAACCGCGATCGCATGAAAGCGGAACAACCGATTCAGCGCAACCGCAGCCGTCGCCATGACTCTCCGGGGGGACGCTGGCAGCAGCAGCCGGCGATGTTTGACGGGCGGGTACAGTGCCTGCAAGTTCGCGACGGCTACCACCAGGCCCGCGCGGTGGTGGATGAGTGGCACCGCCTCAAGCAGCTCGACCCGCAGCTTGTGGGGCGTGATTGTGCCGTTCTTGCGCGCACTTGGCGACAGCTCGACGCACTCCGCATCCTGCTGGCGAGCGAGGGAGTGGAGGTCAGCTATGCCCTGCCTTCCAAGCAGTATCCCTCCCCCCTGCGGATTCGCGAGCACCGCCATCTGCTCGACTGGCTCAAGTGCCAACGCGGCAAACAGATCTCCGCTAGCCAGGCGCTGCAACAGCTCGCCCCTGCCGCACGCAACCCTTGGTGGGGCAACTTGCACGGTATTCTGGCGCAGTGGCAGAGGCAGAGCGGCGATCTACCACAACCGGCGATTCACCTAGAGAGTTACCTTTACGAGGCGCTCAACGACCAGCGCAGCCAGCAACGTCTCGGCGACGGCATCTTTCTCAGCACCATCCACTCTGTGAAAGGAATGGAGTTTCGCCATCTGTGGCTACTTGATGGCGACTGGAATAGCGCCAACGAAAGCGAACGACGGCTCTGCTATGTCGCCCTGTCACGCGCCTGTGAAACCCTCTATATCTTATGTCGCAACGACGGTGACAACCCTTTTATTGGCCAATTACAGGGGGATTTTCTCATCACTCGCCACGCCCCGGTTGATAACAGCTACCCAGCGGCGCTCAAAGGGTTAAGGCGGGAGTTTCTCGGTAGCGCTGCCTTCGACCTCGGTTACGCCGGAAGTCATCCACCGCACCACCCGATTCATGCGGCACTGCGAACGGTCGAAAGCGGTACCCGGCTCTCCCCTGGGCGTAACGGCAACCGTCTGCTGCTGCTTCACCAGCAGATCCCCATCGCTCGCCTCGCCAACCACCGAGAGCCGGGGCAGCCCGGCGCAGAACTCTGCAACCACTGGCAGGGAGTCGAATCGGTTGAGGTCATCGCGATGCTGCAACGAACAAAAGATGATGAGAAAGATGGCTACCGTCAACGCTGCCAAGCGGAGCGGTGGGAACTGCCGATTGTTGAAATTACCTATCGCTTGGAGATTGGTCATCAGTAATAGCCGACAACTTTAGCGGAATAGAGGGAGCTGGCGAAGAGCGCAGTGGTGGTGCCGTGTCTCCAGCGATACGATAGACGCTGCTCACCTATAATCACCTAGTAAAAAGGCGGATCATCTCGATTGGGACGGTGGCGAAAGCGGCGATGTACCCACAGATACTGCTCGGGATCGCGGCGTACCCACTGCTCAATCAGATCATTGATGCGCTGGGTATCAGCTTGCAGATCTCCGCTGGGGTAATGCGCCAACGGTGGGTCGATGAAGAGGTCATAGCCGCTGCCATCACGTCGGCGTACTGCGCGGTAGGGAACCACGCGCGCGCCGGTTAGGCGGGCGAGGCGGGCGGTGCCGGAGTTGGTGGCGGCGGGAATGGTGAAAAAGTTGGCAAAAACGGCTTCTCTGGGAGTTGTATTTTGGTCGGGGGCGTACCAGAGAACGCCGCCGCCCCGCAATACCCGGAGTGCCGATTTAATCGCGCTGGAGGGGATCGCCTGCTCGACATGGCGGCGGCGATGACCGGCCCATACCCACTCAATCACCGCGTTCTTATGGGCGCGATAGAAGACCGAGAGCGGAAGTTGGCGCGGCAGCAGTCGCCCGCCGATGTCGAGCGGGAGCAGGTGGGCCGAGAGCAGGATCACCCCGCTGCCCTGCGCCAGCGCTTGGTGCAGATGCTCCAGGCCGTGGAGGTGGCCGAGGGGGGCGAGACGGCGCTCACTGGCCCAGCAGCTTAGGGCCAGCTCAAACAGACTGATGCCGAGTGCGGCGAAGTGGTCGCGCAGGAGCTGCCGCTGCCACTCGGCATCACGCTCGGGAAAGCAGCGGGCGATGTTGGTTGCGGCAATTCGCCGCCGCTGCGGAAGCAGGTGGAGTGCCACCCAGCCGACTCCGCGCCCGAGGGCGAGCAGTTGCCGGTAGGGGAGCTGGCTGGTGAGGCGCAGCAGCCCTAACCCCAGCCAGGTCGGCCAGTAGCGTGGGGCGAGGAGCGCGCTGGGCGGTAGCACTACTCGACGACCGCTAACTGCTGCTGCAGGAAGGGGGGGAGGGCGAGTGCGGCGTGGTGGGTGGCGGGGCAGTAGTAGTGGGTGGTGAAGGGGCGGGCCTCGGCGGCCGCTTCACGCAGTAGCTCCAGCGCTCCCTCGTTACCGGCAAGGGTCGCGCTCCACCATCCCGAGGTGTAGCTCGGTTGCGGGAAGAGCAGCGGGCGGGTTGCCGCAAAACCGGCCTCACGCAGTTGGCGCTGCATCCGCTGCAAAATCGGCAGATGGAGCAGCGGCGACTCACTCTGCTGCACCAGCAGCCCCGGGTTACGCAGAGCCCGGCGACAGGCGGCGTAAAAGGGGGGGGAGAAGAGCGCCTCGCCGGGGCCGATGGGGTCGGTGCTGTCAACAATAATCAGGTCGAGTGAGGCGGGAGGGGCCTGTTCCATCCAGCGAATGCCGTCGAGAAAAAGCAGCTCGACTCGCGGATCCTGGTTGGCGGCACAGAGTTCGGGGAAGAACTGCTCGGCCACTCGGGTCACCCGCTCATCAATGTCGATCTGAACGATCCGCTCGACCTCGGGGTGCTTGGCAACCTCCAGCAGGGTGCCGCAGTCGCCGCCGCCGATAATCGCCACCTGGCGCGGGGCCGGGTGGCTGAAGAGCGCTGGATGGGCGAGCATCTCATGGTAGAGGAAGTTATCACGCTGGGTGAGCATGATCAGGCCGTCAATCACCAGTAGCCGACCCCAGTGGGTGGTCTGGTAGACCTCGATCTTTTGGTAGTGGCTCTGCTCCGCGTGGAGCGGTTCGGTCACCTGTAAGCGGAGGGCCGAACCGGCCTCCGGGCAGAGCTCCTGGAACCATTCAGTGGTCTGCTGGGTCATTGTTTCACTCTTGCGGTTGGGGAGCGTGGGATTCGTGTTCCTGCGCATTCAGTCCCAGCTCTTCGAGCCGGTCGCGCCGTTCACGATCCTGTGCATCGAGGTGGCGTACCACTTCGCGACTCTGGTGCAGCACCTCCAGTTGCGTCTCCAGCTCCTTTTGCAAGCGGCTCTCCGGTGCCTCTGGCGGTGCCGTCGGTTCGCTGCAAGCGGCGAGGAGCAGGGGGAGCAGTAGCCATCCCCGCCCACCAGACCCTTTTACTTTGCGAGAAAAATCCCTTAGCATACTCGACCCTCTCCACGTTGGTGATGAAATGATGTATCGGCTCTACAACCTTCTCCTGATTCTGGCCACGCCGCTCCTGCTGCTGCGCCTATTATGGCGCAGTCGCCATGCTCCCGACTACCGGCGACGCATTCGCGAGCGGTTTGGTGCGCTGCCCAGTCCGCCCAATAAAGGGGGGATCTGGCTCCATGCGGTCTCGGTCGGCGAGGTGCAGGCGGCAGAACCCCTGATCCGCCGCCTTTTGCGTGACCACCCCGAGTGGCCGCTCACCCTGACCACCACCACCCCTACCGGATCGGCGCGGGCGCGGCTACTCTTTGGTGAGCGCCTCTACCATAGCTACTGCCCCTACGATCTCCCGTTTGCGATGCGAAGATTTTTGGATCGGGTGGCACCACGGCAGGTAGTCCTGATGGAGACCGAAATCTGGCCCAATCTGCTCATCCAGTGCCAGCAGCGGGGGATTCCTACCCTCTTGGCTAACGCTCGCCTCTCCGCACGCTCGGCGCGTGGCTACGCCCGCTTGGGAGATTTTACCCGAAAAATCTTTGCACAGATGGATCGGGTTGCGGTGCAGAGTGCCGAAGAGCAGGAACGTTTTATCCGCCTGGGGGTTTTGCCCCAGCGCATTCAAGTTACCGGGAGCATGAAGTTTGATATGACCCTTCCTCCGAGCTTGCGGGAGCGCGGGGAGCTGCTCAAGTTCGACTGGCAGGGGCGACCGGTGTGGGTCGCCGGGAGTACCCATGCCGGGGAGGAGGAGCAGGTGATCGCCGCCCACCGGGAGATTCTGCAACACCTTCCCAACGCCCTGTTGGTGCTGGTTCCGCGCCACCCCGAGCGCTTCGCGCAGGTCGCTGCCCTGGTGCAGCAGGGGGACACGATGACCTTGCAGCGGCGCAGCAGCGGGGAGACTCTGCGGGCGGATACCCAGGTTCTCATCGGTGATAGCATGGGCGAGCTGCTGCTCTTTTTTCTTGCCGCTGATGCTGCTTTTGTCGGCGGCAGTCTGGTCGAGCGCGGTGGGCACAATCTGCTGGAGCCGCTGCTGTGTGGCCTGCCGGTCGCCTTTGGCCCCTATACCTTTAACTTCGCCCATATCGCGCAACTGTTGCAGCAGCGGGGTGCCGGGGTGGAGGTCGCTGATGCGCAGCAGCTCGCCCGCGTGCTGCTCGCCTGGTTGCGCGATGCTACCCTGCGGGCGGAGATCGCCGAGCGCGGGACTGCGGTGATGATCGAAAATCGGGGGGCGGTGGAGCGTCTCTATCAGTTGATTGTGGGAGAGAAATCGGTCGTAGAGTCCGCTACGAATAGTTGATTTTTCAATGAGTTACTGGGGGTGGCAGTCTGCTTTAGGGTGCTGCGTCATTTTGTGGTGATTTTAAGGATTTTGGGGTAGGGCATTGGGGATGTCGACCTGGATCGAGGTGTCAGGGAGATGCTGTAGGAGCAGTTGCCGAACGACGGGAAGTTGGGCGCTGTGCAGTTCGATAATCACCAGCAGATAGCCTTGAATCAGGGCGCTGCGGTACTCATCCAGTTGGTGGTTGTGTTCATTTCCCTTGGTGAGCGCGGCAACCAAACCGCCGAAACCGGCCCCAGCAGCAGCACCAGCGAGTAGCGCTCCGCCACCGACAATCACCCCTGCGGGTGGAAAACTGACCGCAAGCAGCCCACCGAGTAGCCCGGCGACCCCGCCAAGGCTAACTCCCCACTCCAGACCGCGTGCCAGTTCGGTTCTGTGCCACAGACTCGCTTCGGGGAGTCCCTCTAGTGAGTGTTGAATGCCGCCGATAACGTGGAGATGACGGGGGGAGATCCCCGCCTGTTCCAGCTCGGCTACGATACGCTTGCAGGAGCGGACATCCGGTAACAGAAAAAGGAGTCTTTTCATCTAGTCCTCTCCCAGGATGGTTCACCTGCCGAAGAAAGAGCCGAATGACCGCCTCCGAAGGGGGGATCACTCGGGCTAGGGGGTACCGCCGTGTGTTGCCGACCTCCTGCTGCTATAAGGAGGTGCTGCTCTCCTCTTCCGGTTGGGAGGAGCTTTCCGGTTGGGAGGGGCGGGCAGCGGGCGGCGCTTCACTACTGCTGATTTTGGGTGATTGCTCGCCGTGGCCTACCAGTTCGCCGTTCTCATCCTTGCAGCAGAGGTGCAGCGCGAACGGGTGTTCGTCGCTGAACTCCTGATTGACGACCCAGACTTGTGAGAGTTTTTCACTGATACTGGGCAGCACCTTTAGGGTGTCGCGGGTGCGGGTCTGGTCGAAAAAGGCGAAGGGTTCATCCAGGAACATAAACTGACGACCAACGACGGTGGTGTCGGCTAGCTCTTTGGCCAAGGCAAGGCGCAGGGCGAGCATAATTTGCCGTTGGGTGCCGGCGGAGATCTCGGCGAGATCCATGAAGTCGCGCTTGCGGTTGGAGAAGACCCGCACGTTCAGATCCCCTTCGACGCGCAGGTGCTCGTAGCGGTTGCTGGTGAAGAGCGGCAGGGTGCGGGCGGCAAACTCCCGCAGGTCGGCGTTGAAGCGCTTGATGACATGCTTCTCGGCCCCGTTGAGCAGGTGGCGGGCGACATCGCGCAGCTCGGCATTGCGGGCGATCTGTGCCAGCTTGGCCTCCAGCTCCTGCTGCTCTTGCTGTAGCACGCTGGCGCTGTTCAGGCGGGACTGCTCCTGCTTGATCGCCTTGTCCAGCGCACCGACCTTCTCCTTTTCGGCGGCGATAACCTGGGCGAGGCGGGCGACTTCGGCCTCAACCAGCGGATCCATCTCTTCGACGCTAGCGAGTCCGCCCTCCATCCGTTCGCTAACCCGTTCGATCTGCTCTTGTCGCAGAGAGGTCGTCTCCCCGCTGCTCCCCTCGCCCTGAATCGCCCAGCCATCACGCAGCTTGCGAGCGACCGCAATCGCCGGGGTTTTCAGACGCTCGGCGCGTGCTTTGGAGGAGCCGCCGACGAACAGAAAGATGATAAAGAGCAGGGCCGCAATGCTGCCGCCGGTCAGCAGATGAACGCTCCCCACGCCTAGCTCACCGAGAGTGGGGGCGAGGGATTGGGTGATGTTGGCATCGGGCATCCGCTCCATCAGGTACCAGAGAAGGCCGAAGCCGACAGCGGCGAGGAGCGTGAGCAGGCGCAGGAAGATGACCCCGCCACCGGCACCAGAATCGCCACTTTCGACCGCCTCGCGGTAGTTGTTGGCGGCTCCCTCCAGCCCCTTGCTCGCCTCCTGTACCCGCTCCAGCGCCTGCTGTACGCCACTGCGCTGCTCTTTGAAGCGCTTCAGCAGGGTGTGGTCGATGTTCAGCTCGGCCTGCTCGGTGCCGATCTCAGAGATACGCTGTTGCAGCTCCTCGGCATCGGAGCCTTCGTTGTCGTTCTCATCCTCCAGCTTTTCGCGCACCCGCTCTAGCAGGGAGAGTCCGGCAATCGACTTAATCGCATCGCCTTGGGATTGGGGCTTGATGATTTCGCGCTGGGCGAGGTAGAAGGTCTCCAGGAACTCGTCAAAGTCAAAGCCGACCAGTTTGATGACCGCCTCGGTAACCGGCTGCATACCGACTGCGAGCGGTTCGCTCTCACCGCGCACGGTCAGTCGGGCGGCCGCTTTGCCATCCTCATCAAGGTGACGATAGACCTCATACTCCCGATCCTCGTCAATCGCGAAGCATACGCTCATCGAACAGCTCAGTTCACCCCAGCGGATGGCCTTGCCGATCTCCTCTTCCGGCAGTGAGTAGGTTTGGCCAAATAGTGCGAAACAGATGATCTCGCCGACCGAACTCTTGCCTGACTCATTGTCGCCGCTAACGGCAATGACCCCTTGCGCAGGGATGTCATCTATCTCCAAGTGATTGTATTTGAAGGCATTGGTTGCCGCGATGCGGGTAATGATCATATAGATTCCTCCTGGAGTGCCTCTAGCTTACGCATGACGAGTTCACGGGCTTCGGAAAACACCGATTCATCAAAAGATTCCCCAGAGTTGCGATGCCACTCCAGATCCTCCTCACAAAACCCGTTAAATCCCTCAATGGCTCGCTGCAGGCGAGCTGCTGGTAACTTTTTCTCTGTGTTGGTAGTCATTATTCACCCACTGAAAGGTTGATTGGACACGCTCTGAGTATAATAGGCTTTTCGTCAAAAATCGACCCCTATGCGTCGGTCGATTCTCCGCTGCCCTCCGCCATCTTCTGCCCTCTCTCCTCAACTGCATGGAGACACTACGACATTTTGCACGAGTTCCTTGGATATTTCGTTGATCCGGGTCAACAATTGCCGCTCCTCTTCCCTCTCGCTACCTCCCGAAACTGTATCCATGATGAATACCAGATTGCGTGAGATAGAACAGTCGGTTATACTCTAGAGGTTGGCCTATTGCCCTTTAGGATCATACCGCGCTGTACGACAATACTCGCCCCCTGTACCTCCACGGTACGAAGTGGCTACCGGGCAGAGAGGTCAATCCATCCCCATTGATCACGACGCATACCCCTCTACAGGAGATTTACCATGCCCTACCCAACGTACCGTCTGCTAGCTGTCGCCTCTTTTGCCCTTGTGATTGCGGCCTGCGATCAGGAGCCAACCACCACTCCGCCGCCGTCAGACCCACCGCCGGTAGTGACCCCGATTGCGGAGCAGCAACCCGCCGTGGTCACTCCGGTTGCGGAGCCGATCCTTGAGGAGGAGGCCGCCGTGGAGGGGATGGGCGAGGCATCGAGCGAGACCGGCTATGCGCTGCCAACGGAGGAGAGTCTATTGGAGGCTGCGGAGGCCGGAATGGAGGCTGCGGAGAGTGCGCTAGAGGCTGCGGAGGCTGGGATGGAGGCTGCGGAAGAGACGCTGGAGAGTGCGGTTGAGGCAGCATCCGAGTAGCTGTCGGCTGGCGAAACCGAGGAGACGCTTTCGGCGGCGCAATGTCGCCTCAGGAGAGCGCCGCCCCTCGCCACCTGTCGCCGACCCCTCCCCTTGGGGGGCGCGACAGGCACAGCCTGAAGAGCCGCCCTGCGGCTCGCCTCTGGCCTTGACGCACTCTCCGAAACGAAAATTGTAAGGCCGCTGCTCTTTTTTAGTTATTCTGCTTTTCTTGCTGAAACTCCATCTGTAGCCCGTCGATCTGAATCCGATCACCGTTGCACAGGATCTTGCTCTCCCCCTCCTTGAATGGCTGGCCGTTGATCTCTACCCGTTGCGACTGGTTAGCGAGAAGGCGGTAGTGACCCTCCTCGGTTTGATGGTGAATAAAGGCACACTCCTTACCTTTTCCGCCTAGAGTGAGCCGTTCGCGGGTGAGCTTGATGATGCGCCCCATGCGCGGGCCGTTGAGAATCTGAAGCAGGGCAGGGTTTTGCCGCTCCGCCATCTTGACCGACCAGAGGCGTTGGTCATGCTCCTCCTCCGCTGGAGCGGGGTGCTGAATCGGGTCATGAAAGCGTTGTGCGCTAGAGACAAACTCGATCTGGTAGTCGCCGAAGTGAAGCATATCGCCATGTTCCAGGGTATAGCTGGAGACGGTGTGGTGGTTAATCTGCAACGGGAAATGCTCGGCATCGACCGGGTTAATCTGGTAGGTTCCGCTCTGGTTGTCGCGAATAATGGTGGCGTGTTCGGGGGCGCAGCGGATGCTGTCAATACGCAGGCCGCAATCGCTGCTGCGCCCGAGGAGCAGCGGCACCTGCTGCTCCAGGGTTATGACCCGAATAATTTTTTTCGCGAAGCGGACGATTAATTTCGCCATGACTTGTCAACCCCACTGTGTTAATCATTTTTGCGTAGATGCGGCATAAAGCGAACGGTTTTCACCATATTCTCTTGGGTCTGAAGGATCTCCAGCGGGTAGCCGTGGAGTAGCAAGCTGGTTCCCGGTTCGGGGATGGTCTCCATATACTCTAAGATTAGACCATTCAGCGTGCGCGGGCCACGAATTGGGAGATCCCAGTGAAATACCCGAACCAATTCGCGGACATTGGCGCTGCCATTAATTAGGTAACTTCCATCGGGTTGTGGCTGTACATCCTGAATACCATCCGCCGGGTTGGTGGTAAACTCGCCGACAATCTCCTCAAGCAGATCGGCAAGGGTGAGCAGCCCCAGCAGGTCGCCATACTCATCCACCACCAGCCCGATATGGTGACGCTCCCGCTGAAAATTGAGCAGTTGCCGATTGAGCGGGGTCGCTTCGGGGATAAAGTAAGGGGTGGTGGCGATCTCGCGCAGGGTCTGCTTATTCAACTCCCCATCGGCGAGCGCCCGCATGGCACTGCGAATATGGACGATCCCCACGATATTGTCAATCCTTTTCTCATAGAGAGGGATCCGGGTGTAGTGGCTGTTGCGCAGGAGCCGAATCAGCTCCTCCAGCGGCAGAGAGAGGTCGATCCCCTCCACCTCATGACGCGGGATCATAATCTCCTCAACCCGCTTATGCTCCAGGTCGAGGATACTAATCAGCATCTGGCGGCGGGCCGGGGGAATCAAGCTGCCCGCCTCGACCACTACGGTGCGCAGCTCCTCTTGGGTGAGTGCGCTCGACTCTCCCTCGGGGCAGATGCCGATGGCCTTGAGCAGGGCGTTGGCGATTAGGTTGACCAGCCACACCAGCGGGTAGAGCAGACGCAGCAGCGGGCGGTAGACAAAGGCAGCAGGAAAAGCCAGTTTTTCGGGGTGGAGGGCCGCGAGGGTCTTGGGAGCGACCTCAGCAAAGATTAAAATCACCAGGGTCAGGATTCCGGCAGCGATGGCAATGGCACCCTCCCCACCAAGGCGCAAGGCAATAATGGTGGCCAGCGAGGAGGCGAGGATATTGACAAAGTTATTGCCCAACAAAATCAGCCCAATCAACCGGTCGGGGCGCTTGAGCAGGTGGTAGGCGTGAATCGCCCCCGGGTGCCCCTGCTCCTTCAGGTGGCGCAGGCGATAGCGGTTGAGGGTCATCAGCGCGGTTTCTGAACCGGAAAAGCAAGCGGAGAGCAGGATCAACAGCGCCAAAATGGAAAATAGGGCGGAGAGGGGGAGGTCGGTCAACAGTGGCTCCTTAGAGGGTGCGGGGAGTAGTCATGAGTGTGATTCTAGCAAGTTTTGCGCAAGTAAGGGAGTGATCATTGTGAGAAGGGGGAGGGCGCGAAGGTATCTTATGGAATAACTTGAGGTTTTTGTAAAGTTGAACCCTTTCGACAAGATTTCGCTATACTATGCCGCCCCGAGTGGTGGACAGAGTGTCCATTGATCCATACAGAGAATTGCCTCCATAGAGCCGAGTCGCACGCCGATGTTGTCAGAGATCCCCAATTTTCGAGATGTCCGTATCCTAGTCGCTGGGGATGTGATGTTGGATCGCTATTGGCATGGTGATGCCGGGCGCATCTCGCCCGAGGCCCCGGTGCCTGTGGTGCGGGTCGAGACGGAGGAGTGGCGTGCTGGCGGCGCGGGCAACGTCGCCCTCAACATCGCCTCGCTAGGCGGGCAGGTCTCCCTCTTCGGCGTAGTGGGCGATGATGAGGCAGCGCGCCAGTTGGAGCAGATCCTCGAAAACCCACTAATCAGATCATTTTTCACCCACCTGCCGGACTGCCCGACGATCACCAAACTGCGCGTCATCTCGCGCCACCAGCAGTTGATTCGCCTCGACTTTGAGAACGGCTTCCCGGTCTACCCACTCACCGGAACACCGCCCGAGTTTACCCAGCAGTTGGCCGCCAGTGACCTGCTACTGCTCTCCGACTACGCCAAAGGCACCCTGCGCGACATTACCCTCTTTATCGACAGCGCCCGTGCCGCCGGCAAGCGGGTCTTAATCGACCCCAAAGGGACGGACTTTATCCGCTATCGCGGGGCCACTCTCATCACCCCAAACATGAGCGAATTTGAGGCCGTGGTGGGCGGCTGTGATAGCGAGCAGCAGTTAGTCCAACGCGGGGCAAAGCTTCTGGAGCAGCTCGACCTGGAGGCGCTCCTGGTGACCCGTGGCGAGCGCGGCATGACCCTGCTGGAGCGTGAGCGACCCCCGCGCCACCTGCCGACCCATGCCCGCGAAGTGTTTGATGTCACCGGTGCCGGGGATAGCGTCATCGCGGTACTTGCCACCGCCCTCGCAGGGGGAATGCCGCTAGAGGCCGCGACCCACCTGGCCAATGTCGCCGCCGGGGTGGTGGTGGGCAAGCTCGGCACCGCAGCGGCCTCCCTGGAGGAGCTGCGGATGGCACTCAGCGAGCAGGAGGCAGTCCATCGCGGAGTGATCGACGAAGCGGGACTCCTCGCCGCCGTGGAGCGGGTGCGCTCGCAGGGAGAGACCATCGTCTTCACTAACGGCTGCTTCGACCTGCTTCACGCGGGCCACGTCGCCTATCTGGAGCGAGCGGCGCAGCTTGGCGACCGCTTGGTCGTGGCGGTCAACGTAGATGCCAGCGTCACCGCCCTCAAAGGAGAGGGGCGACCGGTCAACCCACTGGCCCAGCGCATGGCGGTACTCGCCGCGCTCAACTGCGTCGATTGGGTGATCGCGTTTGATGAGCCGACCCCGGAGCGGCTGATCTGCCGCCTGCAACCCGACTTTCTGATCAAAGGGGGCGATAACGACCCCGAGCAGATTCCGGGAGGCGCGTGTGTGCGGCGCAGCGGCGGCGAAGTGCGGGTGATGCCGTTCGTCCCCGGCTGCTCCACCACCGCCATGATTGAGCGCATTCGCCGCGCCACAGAGGGGTGAGAGAGCGCTGTGAAGTATGCGGCCGATATCGCGATCTTCGGAGGGGGTGTCGCCGGGCTATGGCTACTCACCCAACTGCGCAGGATCGGCTACTCGGTCTTGCTCATTGAAACGAAGCGCCTGGGCGAGGGGCAGACCGGTGCCGCCCAAGGGATCTTGCACGGCGGCATGAAATATGCCCTCGACGGACTCTTCAGCGACGCAGCGCAGGCACTTACCGCAATGCCAGCACGCTGGCGGCAAGCCCTCGACGGTAATGGTAATGAGGATACGCCAGACCTCTCCGGGGTCACCATCGTCGCCCACCAGCAACTGCTCTGGAGCATCACCTCGACGCTCCCCACCCGCCTCCTCCAGCAGGTCGCCAAACGGCTGCTCCATGGAGCGATGCAACCGCTCGACCGTGCCGACTACCCCGCCCCCTTCGACCGCCACCCCCCGGCAGCGCTATTTCGGCTGCATGAACAGGTGATCGACCCACACTCCCTGGTTGCCCGCCTTGCCGCGCTTAACCCCGGGCGGATTCTCACCGGCCAGCCGGTCACTGCGCTGCAGCGCGACGCACAAGGGGTAACTTTTCAACGGGCGGGAGAACACTACCGAGTGCGCCGCCTGCTGCTCGCCGCCGGAGCGGGCAACCGCGACCTGCTCGCCGCACTCCAAGAGCAGCAGCCGACCATGCAGCTCCGCCCGCTACAGATGGTTCTGCTATCCGGCGGCGCACTGCCCCCGCTATTTGGCCACTGCCTCGGCGCAACCAACCTGCCCCGACTCACCGTCACCAGCCACCTTACGAGCAGCGGCGAGCGGCTCTGGTACCTCGGCGGCGAACTGGCGGAGCAGGGGGTGGGGCGCTCCCCCGACACCCAGATTCGCATCGCCAAAGCGCTGCTCCACGAACTGCTACCCGGAGTTGCCGACCTCCCCGGCCTACGCTGGAGAACGCTACCCATGGCACGGGCCGAAGCGAGCAATCCTGGCGCTATCCGCCCCAATGGAGTCAAGCTGTACGATGCCGGGACGATTCTCACCGTCTGGCCGACCAAACTGGTTCTGGCCCCGGCACTCGGCGATGCGGTAAGCGCCTGCCTGCGGCAGCAGCCGTTTCAACCGGAAATCGCGGAACAACCACTCGCCGCCGCAGCGCATCCGCCACAGTTGGCACCACCGCCCTGGGAGCGGCTCTTGCATGGGTGAACCGCTAGCGCTACGACCACTAGGCGAAACCGGAATCTGGATCAGCCCCCTCGGGCTAGGCACCGTCAAGCTCGGACGCAACCAGCAGGTCAAATACCCCCACCCCTTCACCCTGCCCGATGATCGCAGCGTGATCCGGCTCCTAGAGAGCGCCCGTGCGCTGGGGATCAACCTACTCGACACCGCCCCCGCCTACGGCAACAGCATGGAGCGGCTCGGACGGCTCCTGCCCGGACGGCGTGAGGAGTGGGTCATCTTCTCCAAAGTGGGGGAGTCATTTCGTGACGGACGCTCCCACTTTGACTTCTCCTTTCAGCACACCCTGGAGAGCGTCGAAAAGAGCCTGCGCACCCTGCGCAGCGACTACCTGGATGGCGTAGTGATCCACAGCGACGGCAACGACTGTGCGCTGTTCGACCCATCCCGCGCTGGAGTAGTTGCCGCACTGCAAGAACTCAAACAGCGCGGACTGATTCGTAGCCACGGCCTCTCCGGCAAGAGCGTCGCTGGCGGACTGCTGGCACTAGAGCAGCTCGACTGGGTGATGGTCACCTGCAACCTCCACTACAACGACGAGCTAGAGGTCTTGCAGCAGGCCCAGCGACGCAACCAAGGAGTACTCATCAAAAAGGCCCTCGCCAGCGGCCACCTCGGCAGCGCAGACGCCCCCCAACAGCGCATCGCCGAAGCGCTGCGTTTTGTCTACGCCCAGCCCGCCGTCTCCAGCATCTTGATCGGAACCATCAATCCGCAACACTTGCGTGATAACGTCGCAATCCTTCAGCAGATCATTGCCCAGCAGGGGTGTCCTTCGTGAAACATGCCGACCTTCTTATCCGCGCCATGCACGCCTCCATTGCGGCAAAGCGCTCCTTTATCACCGACACCGCACAGCACCAGATCTTCGAGCAGGCGGTCGAGCATGCGTTAACGGTCTACCGCAACGGTGGCCGCATTTACGTCGCAGGCAACGGCGGCTCCGCCGCCGATGCCCAGCACCTCGCCGCCGAACTGGTGGGACGTCTGGAGCGCGAACGCGGCCCACTCCCCGCCGAAGCGATGACCGTTGACACCTCACTGCTCACCGCCGTGGCCAACGACTACGGCTTTGAATGGGTTTTTCAACGGCAAGTGATCGGGCGCATGGAGTCCCGCGACCTGTTTATCGCCATCTCCACCTCCGGCAACTCCCCCAACATCTTACGCGCACTAGAGAGCTGTCGGCAGCGCGGGATTCGGTCGCTGCTGTTTGGTGGTCGTGACGGAGGCCAAGCCGCCACCCTCGCCGACTACGTCCTCATCGCCCCCGGCAACAGCGTCAACACCATTCAAGAGCTACACATCGTCTTCGCCCATGCGCTCTGCGCCGCCCTAGAAGCGGAGCTGTGTCCGATGGAGGGCGAAGAGAACACGCCGGGAGCCGCCGAGTGATCGGCAGAGTCACCGCGCAACCAGAGACTCCCTCCTGCACCGTGGCATCGGACGGGAGGGCGAGATTCTGCACCGAACCGGAGGGCATTACCCTTGCACACTCAACCGCCTAGCGAACCAACCGCCAACCCCACCGCCGAACCCGCAACCCGGCAGTGCGACTACGACATCGCAATTATCGGGGCCGGCATGGTCGGAGCAACCCTCGCCCACGCAGTCGCCCGACTCGGCCTGCGTACCCTGGTGATCGAACACCACCCACTCGTGGAGAACAGCGACCACCCCGGCTACGACGACCGCGCCATCGCCCTCGCCTGGGGCAGTCGCCAGATCCTGGAATCCCTCGCCCTCTGGCCCCAACTCGCCGCCGAAGCCTCCCCGATTCGCCAAATCCACGTCTCGGAGCAGGGCCGCTTCGGCATCACTCGGCTCCACAGTCGCGACTACGGAGTCGAAGCGCTAGGCTACGTCGTCACCGGCCAGCAGTTGGGGCGGGTGCTGCTAGGCAGGATCACAACCCTGCCGGGAGTAACCCTCGCCGCCCCGGCCAAGCTGATCGACCTGCAACAGCACCCCCGCCACGTCGCCCTGACGATCAATGAGGAGAGCGGGATCACGCAGCGCACCACCCGGCTGCTAGTCGCCGCCGACGGGGCGCGTTCGCTCGTGCGCCAGCGCCTCGGCATTGGCGCACGGGAGTGGGACTACCACCAGAGCGCCATTATCACCACCCTAACCTCCACCCAGCCACGCCCAGCACTCGCCTTTGAGCGCTTTAGCGAAGAGGGGCCGCTAGCCCTGCTCCCGCTGCTTGCCGGTCGCTACGCCGCAGTTTGGAGTGTCGCCGAAGAGCGGCGCGAGCAGGTGATGGCGCTAGACGATGGGGCTTTTGCCCAGCAGCTCAGTGCGTGTTTCGGAACCCGACTCGGGACGCTCCGGGTCAGCGCACCGCGTCGCTGCTACCCCCTGCGCCTGGTCCACGCCGACCGCCTGGGGCAGGGGCGGGCGCTGCTGATCGGTAACGCGGCTCACGCCCTCCACCCGATCACCGGCCAGGGCTTTAACCTTGGGCTGCGCGATGTCGCCGCCCTCGCCGATCTCCTCCAACAGGCCCAGCGCCAAGGGAGCGAACTCGGCGGCGAGTCGATGGTCGCCGCCTACAGTGCCGCTCGCCTTGCTGATCAACGGCTGCTTACCCTGGTGACCGATGGTCTGATTCGCCTCTTTACCAACCCCTTGCCGCCGCTGCGCCTGGGTCGTAGCTTGGGGCTGACGCTTTTGGACAACAGTCCGCGACTTAAGGGAGCTTTGGCTCGCCGCTTTATGGGGCTGGG
>SLIM01000069.1 GCA_007135625.1 Gammaproteobacteria bacterium | reverse complement strand
TGAATGATAGAATTTCTTCTATGGATAGTAAAGTATCTTCCATGGATGGTAAAATATCTTCTATGGATGGTAAAATATCTTCTATGGAGGGTAAAATATCTTCTATGGAGGGTAGATTTACTGAGCTGGAAGTGAAGATATCCAACGTAGAGGAGAGTGTCGATGGGCTACGAAGCGAGATGAATCGGTTGCGAGAGGATGTTGATAAGTTGCGAGATGATATGGATGGAGTAGAAAAGAGATCGAAAAAGAACTTCAAGTCTCTTCGAGATAGTGTCAATCAATTAAAAGATAATGAACAAAAGAGAGAGACTGAAAGATTCTATGAAAGAACCGTTGGTCGATCTGGGTATGTACCTCACCGAGGAGAGCAGGTGACAGATAGCTTTGCTTTTGTTAGCTCTCCCTGGGGAGAGGAGCGAGATCATCGATTTAAAAGAAAGTTATGACTTTTCCAAGGGGGACTGGTATGGTGAGGTATCCAGTAGAAGATTGTGTGCCGATTTTGTAGTGCAAATCTGATCGGCGATTTGTCCGTAACCTTACGGTCATTTTTCTACAGGATTTTTATGCTTTTTTAACCCCCTCTTTTCAGGATTTATGAATGCGGAACATTACGTCTCCTTTTCGCTCTTTTATCAAGCGATATTTTCATATTCGCCCTCCTCTCAGGCGACATCTTCCCTTTATGCTCGTTGTCATGCCGCCCTCTGCGCAAAACCTTAAGAATAAATTAATTACACATAGAGGATTTGAACAAGAGAGTGGTGACCATCCGGGTGAACTCTACCTCTATCTCTGGCCTGCAACGCTGCGTTTCTGGTCGTTCTACCCAGCCCTGCTGGTTGCATCACTCTTTTTCTTTTTTGGTCTTTATGTAAGTCATATAGATACATGCGATGAAAACTTTTCCACCTATCTAATTCTTGCTCTAGCTTCATTTTTCTGGATAGCATTTATCGTACCATCATTTTGCTATTACTACAAAAGAGAGCCGGTACTGCAAGGGATTAATTGCGGTGTCCCGGAGTATACCCAAAGCTGGTTGAAACTGGTTCCCGAGATGACTATCAAAAAACCCTTTCTTGATTTTCAAAACATGCGTTGTTTTTTCCCTGATCGAATCAATTTTTTGTTTGCAAAAGATCAAGACTTAATGCAGGAGAGTTTATGGTGCCCCAATCACAGCACCCAAAAAGCATTTATTATTGCTGCAATGGTAGAGATGTTTTCTGCTGAAAATAAAGAGTCTATTTACTCTATAAGCAAACAATGGCATTTTTACTGGATTGGCGCTTTTATTTGGGGAGGCTACTCCTTCTTTTTTCTTGCGGCGATATGTTTAATGTTTTTTGGCAGTGATTTATCAAAAAACATACTAAGCCTTTCTATTCTAACATGGATTGCACTGACCATCTATTTTCTTAACCAACAAGAACACTTCTACAATAGATTTTTAGTCTATAAAAGCAGGGAAAGCGAACGACTGCGCGAGGATCTTCCTCCTCATTTACATAAAAAATTACATCTTTACACGAATAGAGAGCTGCATTTTGTTAAATGGCAAGCAGTACAGGCAAGCATCTTAGGTATTTTTATGATCTTATTTAACTTGATCTAGTTTTTGATAGAGGCGATAAAATGGTAGATAATAAGTCTTATGAGGATAAAGAGGTAGTTGTTTTTCTTTTATGGATTGATGTGTTAGAGAGGCTCGATACCTTGTTGCTAGAGCTGCGTCATACGCAGACAAACATTATCCATCAAATTAAAGAACCCATCTTTTATAAACCGCTTAGGGATGAGGAAAAGTATCTGTGGGGGAGTGACCCGAGAGAGGGGAGGCAGCCTACGAACAGCAACCAAACTGTGGGTAATCAGCAAACCACGAGTAGCGGTAAGCAGCAGCAGAGCGGAGATGGTGAGTCGCTTCGCGATGATCGGGAGTGCTGGCATAAAGAGAAGAGCGGCGAGGAGCTAAAAGAAATCATTGACAAATGGATTGAAAGTTATCCGGCGATAGAAGATCGCTTGCTCAATAGTCAAAATGGCTTGGAATACCGTCTTTATAGGATATGGAAAAAGAGATTATGGACACGTGATCAGTATCGCTACTACAACATCTTGCGAATTGCGCAGGAGCTGAAAAAAAATATTCTACAGGATAAAATTATTGCTTTTCAACGAGGGTATTCTGCATTAAACTTTAACTCCGGTTCGACAAAAAATTCAGCGGATGCACAGGCTCGCTTTATGATATTACGGGTCGCGATTCTTCAAAAAGCACGTAACTATGTGGAAAGAATAGGTGATTTGCAAGGGCAGTTTGAGCGCATTATCGATATGGGATTGCAGGATCATCCGCGCCCCCTCATGGCAAGACGACGCGAACAGGGGATCTATTCCGGTTTCTTAGCGGATCGCTGCCAGAGTTTCGAGGGTGAGCTGCACCTGCTGTTAAATCATCTTAATTCTCCAAAGGAAGAAACTTCGAGCGTAAAAACGCCTTTAATGCATCGCTGGGCGCATAATTTTACCTCTAATGCAAGAATATTTCAGAGTGGTTTTTACCCAAAAAGTAGTCATACTTCTAAAGAAAATGTAGGGAATAGTGAACAAAACAGAGTTCACTACGTCAATTTTATCAACTCATCATATTGGATGGTTGAGAGGCCCGACTTACAGTCCGCGCTTGCCCATGAAGTTGCCCATACGGTTATTTTTGACCGTTATCAGGACTTTCGAGCGAGCGCATTAAACCATTATAGTGACTCTTTTTCTCGTTTAATGAAACTTTTACATCACTGTTTTGAGGAGTTTCAGGTTGCTGAGAATGGTCCAACCTTGCGACCAAAAAATCTTCTTAGAGAGGTTGGTTGCGATCTTTTAGCAGCTTCTGTTGAGGGGGTATCCTATCTGCTGACGGTTGTACTGGAGCTGTTGGCAATGGGTCTGGAAGATATCTTCTACCACCCGGAAGGGAGGATTGATCTGGAGTTTCTGAATATTCTCCCCGAATCGGTTAGTCGAGAGATTATTGACGGAACGGCTATTTGGTACTACCGAACTTTAATTATTGTAAAATGGATTCGGGTTACCCAGCATAGAGCGGATCAGGTCTCCGCATTGGAAAGTACGCTACTTGATGGTGTGGAGGATGCTGCGCACTCTATTTATCAATATCTGCTAAAGGTTTCTCCAGACTTATGTCAAAGCTATCGCTTTTGGGAGGTGCTGACACT
>SLIM01000033.1 GCA_007135625.1 Gammaproteobacteria bacterium | reverse complement strand
CCCTCTTCCATGGCGATGGGGTTGATCAGCTTAACGGTCATCTTGACGTTATCGCCCGGCATCACCATCTCCACACCCTCCGGCAGGTCGCAGGAGCCGGTGACATCGGTGGTGCGGAAGTAGAACTGGGGACGATAGCCGTTGAAGAACGGGGTGTGACGCCCCCCCTCCTCCTTGCTCAGCACATACACTTCACACTCAAAGAAGGTATGCGGAGTGATGGTGCCGGGCTTGGCCAGTACCTGACCGCGCTCCACATCATCGCGCTTGGTGCCGCGCAGCAGCACTCCGACGTTATCTCCGGCCACCCCTTCGTCAAGCAGCTTGCGGAACATCTCGACCCCGGTGCAGGTGGTCTTGGTGGTGTCGCGAATGCCGACAATGGCAATCTCTTCACCAACCTTCACCCGACCGCGCTCAATACGTCCGGTGACCACAGTGCCGCGCCCGGAGATCGAGAAGACATCTTCAATCGGCATCAGGAACGGCTTGTCGGTGTCGCGCTCCGGCTCGGGAATGTAGGAGTCGAGCGCCTCAATCAACCGGGCAATACTCGGCTCGCCGATTTCGGAGCTGTCGCCCTCCAGCGCCTTGAGCGCGGAGCCGACGATAATCGGGGTGTCGTCACCGGGGAACTCGTAGGTGTCGAGCAGCTCGCGAATCTCCATCTCCACCAGCTCAATCAGCTCGGCATCGTCCACCATATCGGCCTTATTCATGTAGACCACGATGTAGGGAACCCCGACCTGACGGGCCAGCAGGATATGTTCACGGGTCTGCGGCATCGGGCCGTCGGCGGCGGAGCAGACCAAAATCGCACCATCCATCTGCGCCGCACCGGTGATCATGTTCTTCACATAGTCAGCGTGTCCCGGACAGTCTACATGGGCGTAGTGGCGGTTATCGGACTCATACTCGACGTGGGCGGTGGCAATGGTAATGCCGCGCTCGCGCTCCTCAGGGGCGTTGTCGATCTGGTCGTAGGCGCGGGACTCCCCGCCGAACTTCTTGGCCTGTACCACAGTAATGGCTGCGGTCAGCGTCGTTTTGCCATGATCGACATGGCCGATGGTACCGACATTGACGTGCGGCTTCTTGCGCTCAAACTTTGCTTTGGACACGGTTTTCTACCCCTAACTCACTCAACTAGTGTTTCTTGACAATCGCTTCGGCTATCGTCGCCGGCACTTCGGCGTACCTGGAAAACTCCATGGCGTAGGTGGCCCGCCCCTGCGTCGCCGAACGCAGGTCGGTGGCATATCCGAACATGGAGGAGAGCGGAACCTCGACCCCGATCTGGTGACCCGAGGGACTCTCCTCCATACCGTGAATGATCCCACGGCGGGCGTTCAGATCACCAATCACATCCCCCATATACTCCTCCGGGGTCATCACCTCCACCTTCATCATCGGCTCTAGCAGCACCGGAGAGGCGTGACGCACCCCCTCTCGCAGGGCAATCGAACCGGCAATTTTAAAGGCAATTTCGGAGGAGTCTACATCGTGGTAGGAGCCGTCAAAGAGGGTCACCTTAAGGTCGACCATCGGGTAGCCTGCTAGCACCCCGCTCTCCATCGCCTCACGCACCCCTTTGTCGACCGCCGGGATATACTCCTTGGGAACGGTTCCGCCAACAATGCCGTTCTCGAAGAGGTACCCCTCTCCGGCTGGCAGCGGCTCGATCCGTAGCAGCACGTGACCGTACTGACCGCGTCCGCCCGATTGGCGAATAAAGCGTCCCTCTTGCTCGATTTGGCCGCGAATGGTCTCCCGATAGGCGACCTGTGGGTTGCCGACCTTGGCGGCGACCCCAAACTCTCGTTTCATACGATCTACGATGATCTCCAGATGGAGTTCACCCATCCCTGAGATAATGATCTGTCCCGACTCCTCATCGGTACGCACCCGAAAGGAGGGGTCTTCTTGCGCCAATCTCGCCAGGGCAACCCCCATCTTCTCCTGATCGGCCAAGGTGCGTGGCTCCACCGCCACCGAGATCACCGGCTCGGGAAAGTCCATGCGTTCCAGTATAATCGGGTGGTTCTGATCACAAAGAGTATCGCCGGTGGTAACCAGCTTAAGACCCACTACGGCGGCAATATCGCCAGCGTGAACCTCTTTAATCTCTTCGCGGTTATTGGCGTGCATCTGCAGCAGCCGCCCGACCCGCTCGCGCTTTCCCTTGACCGGGTTGAAGACGGTGTCGCCAGAGCGGAGGATACCCGAGTAGACCCGAATAAAGGTCAGGGTGCCGACAAAGGAGTCACTGGCGATCTTAAAGGCTAGCGCGGCGAAGGGTTCATCGTAGGCGGCACGGCGGACTTCATTACTTTCACCACCCTCTTCGAGTACCCCCCGAATCGGTGGTACATCCAACGGTGAGGGGAGGTAGTGAACCACCGCATCCAGTAGCGCTTGAACCCCTTTGTTTTTGAAAGCGGAACCACAGAGTACTGGAGTGATCTCGCTGGCGAGGGTGCGTATCCGCAACCCTTGGGAAATCTGCTGCTCACTCAGCTCACCCCCTTCCAGGTAACACTCGGTCAGCGCATCATTGGCCTCGGCGGCGGCCTCGACCATCACCATACGCGCCTGCGCTGCGGCATCTCGCAGTTCAGCGGGAATCTCGCTAGTGCTGAAGGTGGTGCCGAGATTGCTCTCGTCCCACTGAATGGCTTGCATACGCAGGAGATCAATGACTCCAAGGAACCCCTCTTCGGCCCCGATTGGAATCTGAATGGGGATCGGGTGAGCACCCAATCGACCCTTAATCTGGGCGACAACCCGTGCGAAGTCGGCTCCGGTGCGATCCATCTTATTGATGAAGGCGACACGCGGAACGCCATACTTGTCGGCTTGCCGCCATACGGTTTCGGACTGCGGTTCTACCCCGCCCACTGCGCAAAAGAGTGCGCAGGCACCATCTAGCACCCGCAGCGAGCGCTCCACCTCAATGGTGAAGTCCACATGCCCCGGGGTGTCGATGATGTTAATGCGATGCTCTTTGAACTGGCCGGCCATGCCGCTCCAAAAGCAGGTGGTAGCCGCGGAGGTGATGGTAATTCCGCGCTCCTGCTCCTGCTCCATCCAGTCCATGGTGGCCGCACCATCGTGCACTTCACCGAGCTTATGGGAGATCCCGGTGTAGAACAGAATGCGTTCGGTAGTCGTCGTCTTACCCGCATCAATGTGAGCCATGATGCCGATGTTACGATACCGATCAATAGGTGTAGTGCGTACCACGTCGCTTTACTTCAGTCCGAAATTGTTAAAGAGCTTTGGGTTGTCGCAGGCGGGCCGAGGCCTACCAGCGGTAGTGTGCGAAGGCTTTATTGGCCTCGGCCATGCGATGGGTATCTTCCCGCTTTTTCACTGCGGTACCGCGTGAGTCGGCGGCATCCATCAGCTCACCGGCCAGGCGCTGCGCCATCGACTTCTCGGAGCGCTTGCGGGCGGCATCAATCAGCCAGCGCATCGCCAAGGTGTTACGCCGGATCTGGCGCACCTCGACCGGCACTTGGTAGGTGGCACCACCGACTCGGCGGGATTTGACCTCGACCGCAGGGCGGACGTTGTCGAGCGCCTGCTCTAGCACCTCCAGCGGCTCCCCTTTGCCACGCTTCTGCACGGTGTCGAGCGCTCCGTAGAGGATCTTCTCGGCGACCGACTTCTTGCCGGACTCCATCACCATGTTCATGAACTTGGTTAGCAACTGGCTTTTGTACTTGGGATCCGGAAGGATCTCACGTTTTGCCGCAACTCGTCTTCTTGGCATGTCTGCTCTTCCCGCTCAGTAAATCGATTGTTAGCTCTTAGGGCGCTTGGCACCGTATTTGGAGCGTGCTTGACGGCGCTTATCGACCCCGGAGGTGTCGAGGCTGCCGCGCACGGTGTGGTAGCGGACACCGGGGAGGTCTTTGACACGACCTCCGCGAATCAGCACTACCGAGTGTTCCTGGAGATTGTGTCCTTCACCGCCGATGTAGCTGGTGACTTCGTAGCCATTGGTCAGCCGCACACGGGCGACTTTACGCAGCGCCGAGTTAGGCTTTTTCGGCGTGGTGGTGTAGACGCGGGTACAGACCCCACGCTTCTGGGGGCAGGCCTCTAGCGCCGGGACGTTGCTCTTCTCCACTTTACGCTTGCGCGGCTTGCGCACCAACTGATTGATTGTTGCCATCGATCCGTCTCCAGGGACGTTGCTACCATGTAATGCTGTGATGCAGCCTCTCGCCTGTCTTGCAGGTGTTGTGCGGCGGGCGGGGCTGCGCTGGATGTTCATTCATCGGGTTATCGCCGCTACCGGCGTGCAATCACTCGGGTTTTCCGAAGTGATTCAACCAAGAAACGGGCATTGTACGCGCCTTGCGGCTTGGTGTCAAGCGGAGTTTTGCGTTGTTTGCGGTGTTTGTGGTGGGCGTGTGAGCCTTCTCGAAGCATCGTGATCACCAACCAGCTAAAGCTACAGTTTTTAGTGGTATAAAAATCGCTTGTAGAGATCAAGTTTTTCGCCGGCTAGCATGGTGATTGAGCTTGGATCGACGGAACGATGATCATCGCCAGACGCTCAGTCACGATCCTCGACAATCAACTCATAGAGAGTCCACTCTCCACCGGCATTGATCAGCGAAAAGCCATTGAAGCGACCGCTTACCGAGCTATCGACGACATCCATGAGAATCCTCTCATTGTGGGTAACGGTCATTCGCCCCTCGGCGTTACGCTCCCAGACTAACCGAAGCGCTCTATCATTATCGGGTGGAAGCTTAGCGCTGGCGATAAGCGAAACGCCGCTCTCGTTGACCACCACGAGCTGGAGCGGTCGTGGCTCGCTGATGCGGTAGTTGAGTCGGTAGCCGTGGTTCAGCTTGTCGCCTTGGTAGAGACCGAGGTCAAGGTGGCTATGCCCCTCCGCAGAGCCAGAGACCACTGTAGTAATCTTGAACTCCGGGTCGATCTCAATCGGCAGATAGGCCGCCGCTGCGGCAATCTCCCCTCCTGGAAGAGCAAAACCGAGCTGCCGTTGCAGCAGCTCACTCAGCATCTGCCGCCCCATGTTTGCGGGCTGCTCCGAGGGGGGAAGAGTGGTTGAGTGGAGTCCTCCGTTACGCACCTCGAAGTGGCCGACGGCGACCTGCCAGGTCGGGTTTCGGGTATGGTCGCCATCCGCGAAGTCGTCCCGCACCCGCACCTGGTACCCTCTGGTTGCGACCGCTGGCGGCTCCAGTGCAGCGGTTGTGGCGAGTCCGAGCCGTGCCATGGTGCGGGAGTTCAGTTCGCCATCCGTGCGCAGAGCGTGATCGTTCTGAAAGGCCTCTATCGCGCCACGACTGCGCGGACCGAGGACACCATCCGCCGGACCGGCATCGTAGCCACGTGCGTTGAGTACCCGCTGTGCGGCGGCTCGCTGCTCGCGGGTGAGCGCGGCGGCAACCGGCTCGCTGCTTGCGGTACGCAGCTCGGCTAGCAGCGCCGCGCTCGGCTGGCCGCTCACTACCACCCCTCCCTGTCCCTCCTGATATTCACGGATTGCCTGACGGGTCGGGGCATCCATCTCGCCAGTGACGCGAGGAATCGGGTAGCCACGCAGGCGAAGCTCGGTCTGAATACTAGCGATGGTGTTGCCATCGACCGCCTCTACCACAGCGCTCTGCGGTGCGGCTTTGACCCCACGGCGCAGGTGCTGGAGCAGTTCGGCGCTGGGTTGACCAGAGGCCAGCAGGCCGTGGTCGGACTCGTAGCTCAGGATGGCGGCCCGTAGCTCATCGGTGAGGCGACCGGAACGATACCCAACTGCGTAACCACGGGCGCGGAGGGTACTCTGAATATCCGCGAGCTGTTGTGACGACGCTTCGGGTTCTGAAGGTGTGAATGCGGGGCCTCCGCTGCGGGTCGTGTCGCGCAGATGCGCGAGGAGGCTGGAGGTGGGCTGGCCATTCACGAGCAGTTTGTGCTCCCTCTGGTAGTCCTGAATCGCGGCGCGGGTGCGGGCACCCATCCAGCCATCCACCGGCCCGGCATCGTAACCCCGTCGGTTGAGTTCGCGCTGAATCTCCAGCAGCGTGTTGGAGATCTGGGCGATCTGCTGTCCGGTAACCAGCGGGGAATCCCAGGGTGCGGACTGGGCGAGTGCTGAACCCGCGAGACCGAGCATCAGCGAGCTGCTTAAGAGTGCGGTAGTGTACGGTAGGCCAATTTGGAAGCTCTTGGTCATGATGTTATCCCTCCTATAGGAAACGGTGTGCCTACGACCACTCTACAATGTGCATCGCAGCGATATCTGTTCGCTGTCGCACACAATCCTAACGTTTTTCTGGATCTGCGCGACAGCCCACTTCAATGGGGCGGCTATGACATCTGCACTGTGCAGAGCTGGTGGGAGAGAGTGACGTTCGGACTACCATGGCCTATACCTGTGTTTATAGGCAAGGGTTTCGATGGGGGTCAAAAACCTGTTGACAAAGCTCTGTGGTTTTGAAAGAATACCCTAATCGCTAGGGGATGATTGCCAAGATCAGCCTGAGGTCTGGCTAGAAGAGAATCAAGCATCTGATGGCGAGGTATGGGGATCGGCTGAAACGTTAGACACTCTTGGCTTGTAGTGCTTTCAATTATTGGAGAAAAGGAGAAAATTATGACTGTAAATAAGTTCTTTTTCGCAGGTATAGCGTTATGTTGCCTTACTCAGATAGCATCCGCTGATGATGCAGAATTATCGAAAGAGTTTTCAGATTGCATGGATAAATCAGGCGGTATTACAATGGATATGCTTGACTGCATTGGCGCAGAAACAGAACTGCAAGATATTCGTCTCAATAAAGCCTATCAAGATGTAATGGCTCAACTATCAGCATTACGCAAAAAGCAGTTGCAGGACGCTCAACGCGCTTGGATCAAGTACCGAGACGCAAACTGCAATTTCTACGACGACCCAGATGAAGGAACAATGGCCTCTTTAATTTCAAGTGGTTGTTTTATGTCTGCTACAGCATCACGAGCCAAAGAGCTTGAGGGTTTCAAAGAGTAACCAAAGGTAACCAAGAACCAAATCAAAGGGTTCAGTAAACAGATCGGAACAAAAATGCAGAGAAGACCAGGTCATTTCAATGCGAAAAGAAAGATTCAGTCTTTCTCAGAGAGTTGCGCGTTAATAGCCCTGGTAGGGAGCGTGAAATACGGAGGCAATCCTGAACACAAGAAAAATCCTGGTGATTTTGGATTAACACCACCATCCTCACCAAGGAGTGCAAAATCTCTTTGCGATACCGTTAAAATATTCACTAGGAAAGCTGCCGTTACTCACTTGCAGGCGGGTTTACGCAAAGGCATGGTTAGCGAACAAATGAAAGGAAAGTGGCCCCAGAATATATGGGCAGTTACTAGCGATGGATTTCCTTTGGAAGCTCAATTAGAGAATCCTGAAGCTGGGGTTTATCATGGTTATCCAATGCCAGAATCTGATCCTTTATCCCATGAAGTCATTAAAGAGTGGAAAACTCGTGACAAAAAAGATTGACTTTCGCCAAAGCTGGTCTGATGTCGGCTCTGGAACACCGGAGCTAGCAAACACTTTGGCTCAGTTGGCAATTTATGCTGGTGATTATAATCTTACAAGAAATGAAAATATTTTTTCTCAATCCATACAGGACCATGTGATCGTATCCTCTTATCCATTAGCCTTGTGGATGCTACAGAATTGGTGGAGGCTGCTTTACGAGCCACTGCCAAAGAGTAACAAGCCAGATGTCAACTGGCGGATGGCGCACGAATTAGTGGCAGCAAATCATGGATTTGTTTGGCCAAAAATACTATTTGCAAGTGACAGCCAAAACGTGCAAGTTTGGGCAACTCCTTCAAATGCAAATTGCCAGCAATCTGTTAGATATATTAATGGGTTAAATCACCCTGTGTCGATTAGTATTCACGATTTTCGACAAGCACTTTTTGAATTCGTCTCCACAGTCGAAAATAGATTAAAAGTTTTTAGGTTGGAGTCCACTGATCTTTCAGAGTTGTTTTCTATAGTAAGGGAAGAGGAGCAAATCGAAGAGAGCAGAGTTTACCGCAAACTTGAGGCTCTTATGGGGTTCGATCCAGATGAATGCTCGACCGATACAATGGAATATGCGATCAAGCTTTATAAAGAATATGGAGAGAGTACAGTATCGGAGTTGGCTCCAGTATATGGAAAAATGGGGCAGGAAGAGCCATTGAAAGCGATTGAGAAATTGATAAGCGCTGTTGGGGTGTACGGAAAACCTACATTCTCCACAACCCAAAAATCAAAGAGCAGCGGCTCCGATTCAGTGCCGTGGGAAGTAGCGATAGAGAATGCGCAAGAATTAAGGGATGAAATCGGCAACGCAAACGATCCAATTGATACAAAAACTCTTTTTGAGTTATTGGGTATAGCTCCATCGGCCATAGAAAAGTGGGAGCCTATGGGTAGATCTAGTGTATCCGTAGGAATACCAACCGACGATCAAAAAATTAAATTTGTACCTCGCAAAAAGCACCCCATTGGCAAGCGATTTGAGTTGTCGCGCTACCTCGGTGATTTTATGCAAACTGCCAGCAATCAATGGCTGACCAATACGGATTTAGGCACGTACAGGCAAAAATATCAAAGGGCTTTTGCCGCTGAATTCTTATGCCCAATTAATGGGTTAATAAGTTTCTTGGAGAACGATTTTTCCAATGAAGCCATTGAGGATGCAGCAGATTACTTTACTGTAAGCGAGCAAACAGTTACTTCTTTACTAGTGAGCCATCATTATATTGAATACCAAACAATAAATGCGTCGCCCTATCATATTGGATACAACTAACCAAGCCTATTGGGCTAACACGCGCCTCCAGCGGACTCCGCGCCAAGGGCGAATGCTGCTGATTTGCGATGTTAGAGATCGAAGATAAACACATCTTGCTCACCGGCAAGTTGTTCACCTGCAAGCGGAGACTTACCCTTTCATGGCCGGTTCGACTTTTCAGACTAATCCTTATGATCTCTACAAACTTTTGGAAGATTGTCATCGTGGCATTCTGCAGCTTCCGGACTTTCAACGTAGTTGGGTTTGGGATGAGGAGCGCATCAAAAGTCTGATTGCGTCGATTTCTCGCGCCTTTCCAGTAGGTGCGTTGATGACGCTGGATGCGGGAGGCGAGGTGAATTTCAAACCACGTCCTGTGGAAGGATCGCCGACCGAGGTGAAGAGTATTTCGCCGCATTCTCTGTTGCTGGATGGTCAGCAGCGCATGACCTCGCTCTATCAGGTGACGCTGCGCGACAAGGTAGTCGAGACGGTGACGCCAAAGAACAAGAAAGTGAAACGCTGGTTTTACATTGACATCCGCAAAGCGATTGACCCAAACATCGACCGCGAGGAGGCAATTGTAGGCGTGCCGGAGGATCGGATCATACGCACCGACTTTGGACGCGGAGTAATTTTGGATCTTTCCACGCCAGAGAAGGAGTATCAACAATTAATGTATCCATTGACCCAGGTATTTGACTGGAACGAATGGATGCTCGGATTCATCGCCTTCTGGGATGGGAACATCAACCTTCCTGAGTGCCAAGAGTATCTCCAGTTCCAAAGCGAGGTATTGAGTAACTTCAAGCAGTACCGGGTGCCAGTGATTACCCTCGACCGCTCCACATCCAAGGAGGCGGTCTGCGTGGTGTTCGAGAAGGTCAATACCGGCGGTAAGCCGCTGGACGCCTTCGAGTTGGTGACGGCGATGTATGCCGCCGATGGCCACGAGCTACGCAAGGACTGGTATGGTGACGAATCGCACACGGGCCGACACCAGCGCTTTGTAGATAAGTTACGCCCGGCCGATTCGGAAGCGGGAATCATTGCCAACGTTAGTAATACTGATTTTTTGCAAGCGGTTTCGTTGTTCTACACGCGGGATCGCCGCCGCGAAGCGGAAGCCGCTGGCAAGCAAGGCAAGGAACTACCCGCAGTCACTGGAAACCGCCAGGCCTTGCTGAACCTGCCGCTAGCGGCATACAAGCAATACGAAAAGCAAGTTGAACATGGCTTTATGCAGGCCGCCAAGTTTCTGCACATGCTCCACATTTACCGCATTTTCGATCTACCCTACCAATCGCAAATCGTGCCGCTGGCCGCTATCCTAGCCGACATCGGCGAGGCTTGGGAGCATGAGTCCAACCGGTCAAAACTGGTGCGCTGGTACTGGAATGGGGTGTTCGGTGAGCTGTATGGCTCTGCGGTAGAAACGCGGATTGCCAAGGATTTCATGGAAGTACCCCCCTGGCTTGGGGGAGGGACTGAGCCGACAACCGTGAGCGAGACTATTTTCCGCACCGACCGCCTCAAGACTATGCGCATGAGGTTGTCTGCTGCCTACAAGGGTGTAAATGCGCTGCTGATGAAAGAAGGCGCACAAGATTTTCGCTCCGGCCAGAAATTTGATCACACCGTCTTCTTTGGCGAGAACGTGGACATCCACCATATATTCCCGCAGGACTGGTGCAAGAAACAGGGCATCAAGCCTGCTATTTTTGATTCCATCATTAATAAGACGCCACTATCGTTCCGCACCAACCGGATCATTGGCGGCGTGGCACCCTCGGACTATCTGGCTAAATTGGAAAAGGGTGATAAACAGGCACCGGCCATTGAACGGGATCGGCTAAATGCTTATCTCCGCTCACATCTGATTGACCCTGAAATAGTGCGTCGTGACGACTTCGAAGGTTTCATGGCCGACCGGCAAAAACGCCTTCTTTTACTGATTGAGCAGGCTACCGGAAAGGCCGTATATGGCGGTCTAGAACAGGAAGAGGGTGTAGATGTAGGTGAAGATGCGGATACGGTCGAGGCAGCGATGGTGATCCCATATGACCAGTGATTGCAGCAGCACACATGTCTAACGCAATGGAAGAGTATAGATTGCATCTTGTGTTTACCAATGGTGAACGCGGTTGTTATGACTGCTCAACTCTTCATCCCTCCTCGCTCTCCTGTTCCCTGCTCGCTCTACTATAACCCACCTCAACCCGATGCTCCTGGCGATCATCCACCAGCGGAATCGCCGCATCGCCGCGCACCACCCCATCCAGCGTCACCGTCAGCGCCCCTTCCCCGGCGGGCCACTGCGTAACCGTAATGCAGTAGAAAGTCTCCCGATAGCGATAGCGCAAAGTAAACCCTGGCCAATCGACCGGCAAATAAGGGGTGAGGTGCAAAGTCGTAGCCTCCCGCCGCAAGCCCAACAGCGACTCCATCGTCAGCCGGTACATCCAGCCCGCCGAACCGGTGTACCAACTCCAACCGCCACGACCAACATGCGGCGTCACGGCATAGACATCCGCCGCCAAGACATAAGGCTCGACCTTATAGGTCGCCACCTCCTCAGGGGATCGCGCATGATTCACCGGATTGATCATCGCAAACAGCTCCCACGCCCGAGGATCACCAAGAGCAGCAAACGCCATCGCCGCCCAAATCGCCGCATGGGTATACTGCCCGCCATTCTCACGCACCCCCGGCACATAGCCCTTAATATAACCTGGGTCTAAATCCGAACGATCGAACGGAGGATCGAGCAGTTGAATCACCCCCTGGTCGCGGCGCACCAGACGTGTATCCAGCGCCTCCATCCCCATCTGCGCACGCTGCTGCTCACCCGCACCGGAGAGCACCGCCCAGCTCTGGGCGATAGCGTCGATCTGGCACTCCGTACCGCTCGCCGATCCCAGCGGAGTTCCGTCATCAAAGTAGGCGCGTCGATACCAGCCACCGTCCCAGCCATGCAGCGCAATGTTCTGGCGCAGTTGCGCCGCCCCCCCCTCACAGCGCTCAACGAAAGCGTAGTCGCCCCGCACGCGGGCCACCTCGGTGAACTGCAACAGTATTTCGTAGAGAAAGAAGGCAAGCCAGACACTCTCCCCCTGCCCCTTAATCCCCACCCGATCCATACCATCGTTCCAGTCGCCCGAGCCGATCAGCGGGAGACCGCGTTCGCCAAACCGGAGGCCGTGCAGAATGGCGCGCACACAGTGATCGTAGAGTGTCGCCGAACCCTCAGACCGAACCGGCAGATCGTAATACGACTCCTCCTCCGCCGGCACCGAACGCCCCTCCAGAAAGCCAACCGACTCCTCCAACACCCCGCTGTCGCCAGTGGTCGAGAGATAGCGGCAGGTCGCCAACGGCAGCCACAGGTAATCATCGGAACAGTGAGTCCGCACCCCCCGGCCCGAAGGCGGATGCCACCAATGCTGCACATCGCCCTCCCAAAACTGCCGACTCGCCGCAAGCAGCAGATGCTCGCGCAACAACTCCGGCCGGGTATGGACCAGCGCCATCAGATCCTGCAACTGATCACGAAAACCGAACGCACCACCCGACTGATAATAACCACTACGCGCCCAGAAACGACAAGCCAACGTCTG